>NZ_JBFRKH010000006.1:0-4207 GCF_041469265.1 Shewanella sp. 10N.286.51.B2 | reverse complement strand
TAATGGGTGGCTTTGTAATTAAACGATGTTATAACTTCTAAATAATGGGTGGCTTTGTAATTGTATCTAAATAATGGGTGGCTTTGTAATTGCTATAATAAAATAGGCCTCGATTAATAATAATCGAGGCCTTAAACATGTTACTTCTTAGGTGTTACATGACAAGTTACACAGCTATATGGGTCAGGGAATGACTCAGTATTGTACCAGTCACTGTTACCAAAGCTTTGTTGTCTACCCGCAGGTAAATCATTATATTTTGAACCATCCCAATTCTGTTTCACTACATTCGGTTTATCAACCTGATCTGCACATGAACCTGGGCCAAATAGTTCGCTAGGTGCGTTTGGTCCCATATGTTGAGGGAAGCCACTACACTCTACGTCACTGAAAGCCATCCATTGAGATGCCTCACCATGGTTCTGCATTGCTTTATCTTCTGAGTGACACCAGAAACAACGCGCTGTTTCGCCATGCGCTTCAGGTGCACCATTACCACCGTGACACGATGCACAGAAATAAGGCTCATCACGCTCTAATGTATCAACTGCTTTGCTTTTATGAATGTCATCCTTAGAGTGACATAGCTGACAGTCAGCAATATTCCAACCAAAATGTTCTTCAGTCAGTGGCGCAATTGCTTTACTTATGTCTGCAATTTTCTCAGCTTTCTCTACTTGAGCTGGGAACCGATAAGTATCACCCATTAGGCGTGCTTCATTAACTGAGTTTACTTCTGATACGTTGTAAACTAGGAACATCTTTTTCACCCATGAAAAATAGATGTACTCCATACCATGGTTACGAACCATATTATCCATTGCTACGTGAAGTTTATTTCCGCCGAAAGTACCATACCAATGGTCGATACATTCTTTAGCTTTAATTTCAGTGATTGAGCCATCGCTTTCACGTAGCCATGAACACTCACGGTCAAGTTCAAATTCTGCTGCAATTTCAGGGTCTAAGAAGTCCTGTGCACTTGGCCATGAGCCCTGAGTAACAATGATATCTAATGTGTATTCATTCATACCCGCAGCGTAGTTCCAGCCGTCTAAGCCTTCAGCACGAAGTTTATTTGAAGGACCAACTTCAGGGTGGCTGATTTGATTCATCACATAACTGCCAAGTTTAGAACCTGTAGAAAGTGTTGGCCAGAAGGTAAAACCAAATTCAGCAGAACCGGCTTCTTTTGCTGTTTCGTTTGCAGAGATAACCATATCAAGGCTGGTGATGACGCCAGGGCGATAAATATCAGGGCGTAAGTTGTAAGCTTTTACTTCAACATCTTGAGCAATGGTTTTAATGAATTCATCACCATAACCGTCAGTATCCTCCATATCTAGGGTAATTTCTTTTAAAATTACCTTGCCACCGTTACTAGCTTTAAAGTTGACTTCATCAATATGGGTTTGCCACACACGATCACGATAGGCTTCACTCACTGGTTGTATACGGATCTGAGACCCATCACGCACAAGGGTTTCATCAAGGCGGTCATACACAGTTTCTAAATATCCGTTAAAATCATTTAGCATGTCACCACCACCGTGTGACAAAGTGACTCCCCAACTATCACTATCTTGGTAATCACCCCAGTGGGAATAATGTGTGGCAGGTGCGTTGTCAAATGTACCGTCGCCATCGGCATCAAATGACACGGTAAAGTCATAGCTTTGACGTGCTTCATTAAAGCCGCCTAACTTGACTTCAAAATCATCTCTTATCGATGAGATGTACATCATCAAGTCTAAAGCTGAGTAGTTACCAGGCATGAAAATATCATCACGAACAGCTTGCTCTTGCCAAGCTCGTAGATCGCTTAGCTGAACTTCCATGTAGTATTTGCTGTCGTCTCTGGTCCGCATGTTATATTTCGATGCTGTAGCGAAGGCTTCGCCATTCTTAAAGCCAGCATCGGGAACTTCAAAATCTTCCGGCATGTCACTTGAGCACATATCTTCGTGCCCTTTCATGCAAGGGAACCAACGACCTAAATAAACTTCGATAGTACCGTCAACGGCTGTTTCAGTATCAACGATAAGATCAAAGTGATTGCGTATTTCGTCAGGTAATTCAACTTCAGGAATTTCTGAGACCGGTGGAGGGGCATCATTTGAATCAGATCCACCACAAGCCGTCATTAAAGGTAGCAACATCATAGCAAACGTTGTTTTTTTCAAGTTTCCATATTTCAGGTTCTTGTTCATCATAAATAACCTTTTTAATTATCTTATTTAATATTCATTCTCCAGGAACAAGCTCAATATTAATTAAGGTGTAGATAAGGTCTCTTATGAGAATTCACAGAACATTATAAATATAGATTATTATCACATTGATAATAAATCTGATTATTTTAATTTAAATGCCCTTATGTAAAAATAGTTGGAGCTATTGTTGTGGGTATGTTTTTTATTTTTACTCCCTACCTTGTGTCGAGTCGATTGCCAATATGATAAGTCACAGTAGATGAGTTAATTTTGTTGAAAAACTGTGCTGATCAAAGCAATTATGTTCGTTGTGACTCTACACACACATACAACCTAAGAGAATTGTATTGCCTAATTGTGTAGATATAATAATTGAAATCAATATTAATTATGATGAATTGAGATGAGCATAATAATAAAAAACAAAAGAACCGCTATGGTCGAAACCGATGAAGGTTTGTTTTCTTGCTTTAAAATTACTCCTAAGTGGATTATATGTTTTGAGCAACTAGGTAAAGATGATATTCAATGTGTAAATAAAAGATTAGATTTGGTTGTGACTAATTGTGATGAGGGTTCGAGCACATTTTTATGTGAGTCTTTATTTGCCCAGCAAAAAAAACATAACGGTAAAGATGTTGTTATATGGAGAGATGATGATAGTTTTTACAGTAAAGTCGTAATTAGTATGAGCCCATTTAGCCAGACCAATGCTAGTGTAGTATTTATTGTAAATAATGAAATTGAACTTAGAGAAATTGAATGTAATATTCGTTCGATAAAAGTCTCTGTATTAAATATCTATAAAAAGTACGAAACGACTATCGTAAGCGAAGTCGCTAAAAACTATGGTATTAGCAAAAAATTACATTCCATTATTAACGCAATGTCGATGGGAATGACACGAAAAGAAGTATCTGACATGTTGAGTCTTAGTGAAAGAGGGGTTGATTATCATCTAGATACAGGCAAGTCATTGCTTCATGCGACAAACATTCCTCAACTTATCTTTAAGGCTAATCAGATAGGGGTTATAGGACAACATGATAAACTGTAAAGAGCTTGCCTCAATGGCAAAGGATTTAGAGATTTCAGATATGATATTCAATGTTGACCTCAGTGAAAAATCCTCATTTTCAATTAATAAAAAAAACCTTTTAGCTAAAAGAACTAGGCTTATGTATAGTTCTGAAAATGCGATAAATTATAGTATCTCATCTAGGAGTAAATGGGCTAAATTAGACTACAATACTGATTTATCTTTGCTAAAGGAATATCATCATTGGGACTACGAAGATTGGCATCGTTCTGCTGCTTCCCCTTTAAATGTGATGGAAAAATATGGCTATAAAGGCAAAAGGACATTTGCCATTCCATGCTTGATTAGTGAACATTATGTTGGAAGGTTTTACTTGTTTTTAGATGAAGATGTTGAGTATGACAATCAGCGAATTCAACGTATTCAGAAGATTTTTACCGACTACCAGCACTATTGCTTAGATGATTTACCGATTCACCTTAATCCATTATTGGATTACAGGCTCATCAGTGAAAATGAGATTAAAGCTATTGAGATAGTTTCTAAAGGAGGTTCTCGCTCTGATATTGCTCAACAATGCTTTTTAACAGAGCGCGGTGTCGACTATCGACTCGCCAGTATTAAAAAGAAACTAAAGGTAAAAACAAACTCACAGTTGGTTCACTTAGCGTATAAATTAAGGTTGATTTAATATTCACAAACTCATTTCTAGCTTGTCTATAATTTAATTGTCAATCGTAATGTTCTTAACATATTAATCTAACTTGATTGAAAAGTGCTGTCTATTCTAGAATTAAACTCCGAAGCGTTAATCATTATGTAGAATATATTGATTGTTTTGATGGGTATAAATAACCTGTTCCTAAAATACTGGTATTCATTCGTTAGTTTAATGGGAGTTGTTTTTAACAATATCATGAGAGATATAACTGTGAAAATAACAAGGCCACCCATT
>NZ_JBFRKH010000005.1:0-61855 GCF_041469265.1 Shewanella sp. 10N.286.51.B2 | reverse complement strand
GCTCTGGCTCTGGCTCTGGCAGCTCATAAGACTCAGTCTCGACTATTTGTTCAACTGTTGCTTCAACTTCATCTACGGCAGTGACTACAGTATCTTCATCTTGCACAGGGCTTGGTTCTAATTCTTGAGCTATTGATTCAGTCTCAAGTTCAGTATTATCTTGCGGTGCTGACTCAATCTCAGATGGGGCTGAGGCTATATCTGTTATCTCAGCTTCTGGCTGCGGATCTGCCTGAGTTGGTTCTTTCTGCTCTAGCTCTTGCTTAGCAACGGTTTGGGTTCGACGATAAAGATAAATACCCAGCCAAACCAATAAAACAACGACAATAATTTTAATAATCATTTATAACACCATATTTGTGTCATGCTGTGTGCATTTGAATAGTTTTGGAGTTTACCATTCCTAGCCTATCCGAAGAAGGAAGCTTCATTTTTCTGCTTGAAAATTAAACAAGCTGAACTAATATTAATAAGCTATTCTTAGGACAAAAATCAAGTGTTTATGTCGCTTTTATGCTCGTTAACACAATAAGCTGACATTATTTTTAGCTTTTGTTTTTATGTGCTCTAGTTCAAGCTTATTAAGCATTGAATTGAATAAACAGACTGTGATTAGGTAAACTAGCCATACCCGAGTGATTTACTATGGTATTAACACATGACAATAAGCGCGATCCTATCAGGCAAGCTGTTATATGAATTCAACACAATGAATGCTATGGCAAAAATTTATTGCCGGGCTCATCATCAAATTGCGTTACAAACGGAAAATAGCCAAGGCTTGTGCCCAGATTGCATTGAATTGCTTGAATACGCAGAAACACGCTTAGATCGCTGTCCTTATGGTCAACAAAAGCCGACATGCAACAAATGTCCTGTGCATTGCTACAAACCGCACATGAAACAAAAAGTGCGTGAAATCATGATTTACTCTGGCCCAAGAATGCTGCTTCCCCATCCTATTATGGCGATAACGCATTTGCTCGCAGAAAGAAAGCCCGCACCTGGCAAACCGCCCGAAGCGGCGTCAAACCGTCATATGAGAAAACAGAAAAAACATAATAATGCTGCTTGATAAAGCGTGATTTAAGATATGACTTAACGATAAACAAAGGGATTGGCCATCGTAATTAATCAGTTTTTTTCACAGGCGTATATTTGGCTATCATTACTCGCTGGCATACATTGCTTGGGAGTAGGTTTTTACGTCCGCTATATTTTTGCTAATAACGACAGCAGCACCAGCCATAGTAATCGCTTACTGGGCGCCTTATTTATTCTGATCTCGCTATTCTTTTTTTCAGCCAGTATCACCCGCGAAAATGCCCCAATTCAAATTCATTTTATGATGACGTTAATGGTGCCATTTTACTTCTTACTGATGCCCTTACTGTACAGCTATTGCAAAGCGTGTTTACAAATTAAAACCTCTGACCTCAATTTCGTCAAACATATACTTACTACGCTAATTTCCATGGCGGTTATTGTTGTCACTGTATCGTTCAATATTGGTATGGTTCCCGATGCATCCCATATTCAAGTCAGCAGCATCAGTGAATTAGTCACCATTAATAAAATAGCCCTAGTCATGCCTGCCATTATTTTAATTCAAAGCGGGATCTATTTTTTCCTTATCATTAGCGCGTTAAGTCGTCATAGAGTCGACAAACATCAAAGCTTAAAAAATGTTAGATTTAGGTGGTTATTACTGCTTACTGGCGGCATTTTACTTAATTGGGTTTTACGATTGGTATTGGTGTTATTACCCTTCTATTTTGGTGACACTATTTCTAGCTATGCTGTTGGCATCGTCAGATTATGTCTATTAGCGACCATTTATGGGTTTGCCATATACGGACTACACCAAGTGACCCGACTGGTATTTTTACGTATCAAGGTCAATAAAACACCCCAGCATCATAGTGCCAAGCTGCTACTGGATAATGAAGAACTTGATTATTTAAGAAGTGTTATCAGTGATGACAAAGCCTCAGATCAGGGCTTAGAGAACAAGTCAGTCCCAAAAACTAAGTGAAATTAACTTCGCCAGATAAAGGCCACAGCCTGAGCCAACACCTGTACAAACAAGCTCAATTAAAGAGGATATTAAGTGAGTTATTTACTCACTGCTAGATTTAAATAACAACACCACTCATTTAAATACTCAGCACCAACTGAACTCATGTTAGTTTTAAGCATCTAGTAGCAATATTAGGCGTTTTTATTACAGCTTTGTTCAGCTTGGGTTTGCTATGCTAAAGCTATCATCACTAAAGTTTGCTTATCACAGGAGTTTTTATGAAAAATATATTGTCATTGCTAGCGGTTACATTCGTGCTTATCGGACTGACATTTTCCAGCTCAGCTCACGCTGACAAATACGCCAAAGCCATTACCGATTTTAAAAAGGCGCCTGAAGTACAAGGCTTTTTTGATAGCGCTTATGGCTATGCGATTTACCCCACCGTAGGCAAAGGCGGTTTTGGTATCGGTGCGGCCTACGGCTCAGGCAAGGTATATAAAGGTGGAGTTTATAGTGGTGATTCAAGCGTGTCACAACTTTCTATTGGCTTCCAATTAGGTGGACAAGCTTATAGCGAAATTATTTTCTTTAAAGATGCTGAAGCCTATAACGACTTTACCAGTGGTACCTTTGAGTTTAGCGCCCAGGCATCTGCTGTCGCCATTACTGTTGGCGCCAATGCCCAAGTCGGTTCGACGGGGAACTCAGCAGGCGCAGGTAATGCAGGAAGTCGCACTAAAGCCAGTGCCAGCTATATGAATGGCATGGCAATTTTCACTGCCGCCAAAGGCGGATTGATGTATGAAGCCGCGATAGCAGGACAATCATTTAGTTTTGATGCTAAATAATTTTTGTAAACGAGAAAATCTCACCCAATAAAAAGGCTGCAGTTGCAGCCTTTTTCACGCTAAGATTAAAGCATAATCTGATAAACAGTTACTTTCACTGCAATCATTAGCTGATAAATCGAATTATCATTGATAAACCTGCTCCTAAAGCATGTTATTACGAGTGTTCGATTCACAATCACTAACAAACATTTGGACAGAAATGTTTTAGTAACGCTTTGCTAAGCGGCTAAAAATGGCTGGCTAAAATGTTGAGGAATGAAAACAGCCAACTGTTTTTTTCCGTTTGAAATTCTTGTTATATTTAATTATTTCTCGATTCCTTAATGAACCTATACCGAAAATCAGATAAGTATCCAAGTATATAGAGAAGAAGGGCTGAATTGACATGCCCATCAACAAGAAGAATCCAGATATTTTCTTCGCGGGTAGCACCTAGGTATACGCATACTAATGTTGCTAGCACCCAACTAAATTTAAGAGTCCAAGAATACTCGCCAAAAAACCATTGAGATAAACTCCTTTTTTCCGTGATATTTTCCATAATTAATCTCCAAAATTTGATTTTAAATATAACGTTTTAGTATTTATGCGTTGCACTGTTTGCAGGGCATAAATCGCTTGTTGGACTTGGCCGATACCACATCCCTATTTATCGGTATGGTTTATGCTATAGGAATTTGCTTTTTGACGGTAGTTTTTTTGTACAGTATTTCGACTAATCATTTGTTCTGATTACACCTTTTAAGGTGGAATTTTTCATCTTTTACTCTGCTTTGTTTACCTGTTTGATACTGATATTTCAGTTAATGGCTGTGACCGTTTGCCTCAATTAATTGGTATCAACTCAGTTCACCTTTACTTTTATTGCCTCACCCTGTTTCTGCTGGTTAGTCCGACTGAATTAGTTGGCTCTGATGTGGTCAAGTCAATCTGTAAACTTTCTAGGAGGGTTGAAGGCACATATTATTGAATGGCTTTTTCTTCCCTAAATGGCGTGCCCGATGATTGTATTCGAGGTTACCCAACTCTGTCCTTAAGTGGTGATACCTTAATGTAACTTATGTCATTAATTCATAGTTTTACTTAGTTTTTATTGGCTGAATCATTGAAGTTCATCACCTCAACCTAATCCATTGCCTGCCGCTGGGATGTTCAGGATGAACGGAATGTCGCGATCACATGGATGTGAAAGAGCGACCTTATGTGCAGATACATCCAAGACACGCCGTTAACACATCCCTGTGGGCTCTGCGAAAACAAATAACATCCATGTTAAACGGCCAGTTCGGCATCCATGCCTCTCGCTCAGAGCGTTCCACACAGTGAAACTTCGCCATGTTTTCGAAGGTCTTGAATGCATCTACACTGGGATTATTTTCTCTTCGATTTAGCTTTATCAGTAACGAGGTTTAAAGGCTGACATGTTCAATTTGAATTGAGGACGTTGAAGAAAATAGCGTGAGCCTGACAGGACGTCAGGCTAGCTTTCGCGGTGCAGGGATGCACCATCGGAAGCGTTAGCATTTTCGAATAAGACCGAAGTTATCAACAAACGAAGTTAAAAGCTGGATCAATCCCCGTTGAAAACATGCGCTTTTCAGCATTTTTCGTTGGGGCAGCGGGGTGTTCCAAGAGGGTATTGCTGTTGATACCCTTTTGGTCTGGTGTGGGCGAAGCGCCACGACGTTGTTTTTTAAAATAGCAAACAAGCTTTGGGTCATAAACGAAGTTGAAAGCTGGATCAATCCCCATCGAAAATCATGCGCTTTTCAGCATTTTTCGTCGGGGCGCTGGGGGATATCCAAAAGGGGAACAAGCGCTTTTCCCCTTTTGGTCGGGTGTGGGTAGAAAACCCACGATGTTAATCCAAACGGAGTTTGGAAATACAGAAAGGTAACTTACGGTCTAAATCTGGTGTGAACTCAGTACCACGACGTTGATTTTTCAAAAGAGTAAAACAAGTTTTGCGGCTTTTTGTTAGCAAATGCGAGTTAGTATTAAATAAAAAACCTCTTCCTACACAAAGTAAGAAGAGGTTTTACTGCCTATTCGGCAGGTATCTCAAAATAGGCTATTAAGTCACGATTTTCGCGGGTTTTAGCTGCCTATGATGTCATTTATGCAGGCTTATACTTAAAACAACAATTACTCATGACCCCAAGGCGTTGGCGGCAGCGCCACTGGCTTGGTTAAATCAAAATCCACTCTAAAATCACGATTTTCGCGGGTTAAACGATAAGTGAAGACTGTTGGCTCAATGTACATATGCCACACGTTAGTCACTGACGCTGTTAAGCCATTTTCATTAAAGTTAGCAATTGATTCAGCATCGACAGGAAATGATTGCTCAGTTGCAGTGCCCATGTCAGCAGTGTCGCCACCGTACATGGTGACTTTGTCTTCAGTGCCATCTTCATGACGGTGATCATGCTTTAAGCGCAAGCCTGAAGTGGTTTTGGTGATAACCCAAGTACGAGAGTGATCGTCACCCACATGAAAAGGAATTTTAAGCTCAGTATCGCTGCATTCACGTACGTGCATGATTAATGCTTTATTGCTAAAAGCTGAATCAGCTTCGTTGCCCGCAGTCACCTCACCCGCATACGCTTTACCACAATGCACAGCAAGCGCATCAAAGTAACTGTCTTGTACACTAGCGTAAGTGGTAGATTCATCATGATCATGACTGCCATGTGCCATAGCAGTAGCGGGGATCAGACAACTCAATACAGCAGTGGCCAATATTTTTTTCATTATTATTCCTTGGGGTATTTATTTTAGTTTTTAATCATTCATTTAAACCATGGGCGATACCCTAAAGCAAATGAACTAGGCTTGCAGACTAACAGTGATTGTTTAATTTAACCTGAAATAAAAAACCGCCTATTGGCGGTTTTCTAGTTAACAATTTCAAATTAGCTCAGCGGCTTATCTAGCGCCCTTACTATTTGAAGATTTATTTTTTGCATTCGCCTTATTGCTAAATGGCTGCTTCTTCTGTGACCAGCCTGTTTTAGCTTTGCCTTTGTTAGCGCTATTGGCATTAGCTGGTTTTTTAGCTGAAGATGACTTGCCGCCTTCTTGCTTTTCGCCAGCCGCTTTGGCTTTGTTGGCTTTGGTCGGTTTTTTACCGCTGTCTCTATCCGCAAACTGATTACCAGAAAAACGGGTGAAAGCCGTCTTACTACCATCATTTTTGCCACCACGGTTTTTAGCCCCAAAACCTTGGCGCTCATTACGTGATTCTGGTGGCACAATATGTTGCACCCCATTACCAATTAAATGCTCTTTACCCATGGCAGCTAAGGCTTCACGAATAAGTGGCCAGCCTGCAGGATCATGATAGCGCAGCAGCGCTTTGTGTAAGCGGCGCTGACGGCCTTTCTTAGGCACGGTCACTTGTTCACTGGTGTGCTTCACATTCTTCAATGAGTTAAGCTCAGTGTGGTAAATGGTGGTGGCATTGGCCATTGGCGATGGATAAAAATTTTGCACTTGATCAAGCTTAAACTTCTCTGATTTAAGCCACAGGGCTAGATTCAGCATATCTTCATCGGTGGTCCCCGGATGTGCTGAGATGAAGTAAGGAATAAGATACTGCTTCTTACCCGCTTCTTTAGAGTAATGATCAAATAGCTCTTTAAACTTATGATAACTGCCCATTCCCGGCTTCATCATTTTGCTTAGTGGACCATCTTCAGTGTGCTCTGGGGCGATTTTTAAATAGCCGCCCACATGATGCTTAGCCAGCTCTTTAATGTAGCGAGGATCTTCTGTGGCTAAGTCATAACGCACACCTGATGCAATCAGAACCTTTTTAATCCCCGGCACGTCACGGGCGGCGCGATATAAATCAATGGTGTGTTTATGATCGGTACCTAAATGGCCACAAATTGAGGGATATACGCAGGATAAACGTCGACAAGTGGTTTCTGCTTTGACGCTAGTACAGCCGAGGCGATACATGTTAGCGGTTGGGCCACCTAAATCTGAAATAACCCCAGTAAAGCCCGGCACTTTGTCTTGAATATCTTTAATTTCTTTGATGATAGATTCTTGCGAGCGACTTTGAATAATGCGCCCTTCATGCTCGGTAATCGAGCAGAACGAACAGCCACCAAAACAACCTCGCATGATATTAATCGAGGTTTTAATCATGTCGTAAGCAGGGATCACCGCTTTACCATAACTTGGGTGCGGTACGCGCTGATACGGCAAATCAAACACCGCATCCATTTCATCAGTATTTAATGGCCACGCTGGCGGGTTAACCCACACAGAGCGATTTCCTTGAGCTTGAAATAACGCGCGGGCACAACCCGGGTTTTGCTCTTGATGCAAAATACGTGAAGCATGGGCATACAAGAATTTATCGTCAGCCACTTTTTCATAAGCTGGCAGTAGCACATAGGTTTTTTCCCACGGCTTAGGTCTTGGCGGCTGCACGCTGATGGCTTTAGGGGCATCATTATCAAAAATCTTTTTATCGGTTGGGCCGGATAATTTTTCACAGCCGACATCATCAGCACCATAAGGATTGGGGATAGGATCAATCTTGTGTAGTTGATCTAATTTGCGCGAATCCATGCCTTTCCAGCCGGGCAAAGGTTCATGACGAATAACTGCGGTGCCACGAATATCGTGCAAATCAGCCATTTTTTCGCCATTAGCGATGCGATGTGCCACTTCCACCAGCGGGCGCTCGGCATTACCGTAAATTAAGATATCGGCTTTAGCATCAAATATCACACTGCGGCGCACTTTATCAGACCAGTAATCATAATGAGCGATACGGCGTAAACTGGCCTCGATACCACCGATCACCACGGGCACTTCTTTGAAGGCTTCTTTACAACGCTGGGTATAAACGGTTACCGCGCGATCTGGGCGTTTACCGCCTTCATCGTTTGGGGTGTAGGCATCATCACTGCGAATGCGACGATCTGCGGTATAGCGGTTGATCATCGAGTCCATGTTGCCGGCGGTTACACCGAAAAACAGGTTCGGACGACCTAGCTTCATAAAGTCATTTTTATTTGACCAGTCTGGCTGACAAATAATACCGACTCGAAACCCTTGTGCTTCAAGCATACGGCCAATAACCGCCATGCCGAAACTTGGGTGGTCCACATAAGCATCGCCACTGACGATAATAATATCGCAGCTATCCCATCCAAGTTGATCCATCTCTTTGCGAGACATAGGAAGAAAGGGAGCTGTGCCGTAACACTCTGCCCAGAACTTTGGATAATTAAATAACGTGGATTCAACTTGCATGTGTGTAACCTAAAATTGATGGATACGTCGATAAACGGTCGCGGAGTATACCAGTTGGCGATGAGTAAGTGTGACTAAAAAAGCAGCAGATGTGAAATTTTTTTATTGATGACTAAAAATAAAAAACCTTATAAATACAGTGGGAATAGTAAAACTCCCACCTTATCAAGTACTCAGTCATAAGCCTAAAAATAAACCGATATTAACCACGGCTAAGCTGACAATAATTATCCAGGTGATTAATACTCCCCAAAAGCGGCCAAAATGATAACCGCCTTTGCCCTGCGTTAAGCCAATGGCATGTAACAAGCGCGCGAATAACCACAAACTGCCAAACAAATGTAAAAACGGTGCTGAAAGCCCATTCACTTCAACCACCAAGATTAATAGCAGCGCAAATGGCGCGTTCTCCACAAGGTTAGCGTGCACGCGATCTGCAATAATTAACTCTTGATTACCCTCATTGCCAATACCAATCTTCAGCCCTTTTCTAAGCTTTACCACTCGTAAACTAAAATAAATGGCCATTATGGCCGTTAAAGCGATATATAACCCCGATACACTGGCGATCATTTGAACTCCTTTTAAATGCTGTTAAGGCTTCACTATATGCTAAATATCGGCTTTGTTTAATGAAAAAAGCGATTTTTATCATCACAGCGGCAAGGCTTACAAAAGCCTAATTTTGAATTTATTTAACAAATGTCACCTATATTGCAGTCATCATAATTCACATGTTCTAACCTAAAAATCGATTGATAACACCAAATATGACTCGAAGGAACAGAGCAGATGAAACATAGAGACATCACTTTAGAAGATAAATATAACAATACATCTGGTCGTATCTTTATAAACGGCAACCAAGCTTTAGTTCGATTACCGCTAATTCAAGCGCAATTAGACAAAAACCAAGGCTTGAATACCGCGGGTTATATTTCAGGTTATCGAGGCTCGCCACTAGGGGCATTAGATAGTTATATCTGGAAAGCCAAAAAGCGTTTAGATCAACATGACATCACCTTCCAACCTGGGGTCAATGAAGACCTAGCTGCAACGGCGATTTGGGGCACCCAATTACTCGACACCATACCCGAGCCTAATGTCGATGGCGTATTTGCCATGTGGTATGGCAAGGGCCCCGGTGTTGATAGAAGTGGCGATCCATTTAAACATGCAAACTATGCTGGCACCCATGAACATGGCGGCGTGTTGGTGGTTTACGGTGATGACCATCCTGGTAAATCATCGACTATTTCACATCAAAGTGAACAAGCGTTAGCGGCAAATCTTATTCCCTCACTTTACCCTGCCGATGTCAGCGAATTTATCGATTATGGTATTTTAGGTTGGGCGCTGTCTCGTTATAGCGGCTTATGGGTAGGCTTTAAATGTGTGAATGAATCAGTGGAACAAACCGCTACCATTGATATTAATCTCGACAATATAGATATCAAACGTCCTAGTCGAGATGACACCCCCACAGACAGCATCAATCTCAAAACCAGTGGCTTTATCCCGCCGCAAACCAATGAAACCAATGTCATTACTCACCGCTTGCCCTTGGTGCATCGCTTTATTAAAGCCAATAATCTTGATCAGGTTCGCGTAGCCAAAAATGACAACGCCTCACAAAGAAGTCTGGGTATTGTCACTGCCGGTAAAGCCTATAACGATGTAATGTCGGCCCTGGCATTATTAGAGATCGACAATGATCTTGCGCAAACACTGGGGTTATCGGTATTCAAATTAGGTTGTATCTGGCCCATCGAGCCCAGCAAATTAACCGACTTTGCCCAGCAGCAACCTGAATTACTGGTTATTGAAGAAAAGCGCGCCTTTATTGAAGAGCAAATAAAATCAATCCTGTTTGGCAAACAAGGTGCCACACGGGTTATTGGTAAACAGGATGAAAATGGCCTCGCGCTCGTCAGTGCCGATGTGCAGTTAGAGCCACTCACACTGGCCTTTATCATCGCTGAGCGCCTGCGCATTAATGGTCAAACTCACCCCAAGGTTGACGCCGCAATTGTGCGTTTACGCTCAAAGCTTGACCCTAAAAGTTGCGCCACCAGCTTACCTAGAACCCCTTACTTTTGCTCTGGTTGCCCCCATAACACCTCCACAAAAGTACCTGAAAACAGTATCGCTATGGCTGGTATTGGCTGTCACGCCATGGCAGCATTTTATCGCAAAGACACCATGATCCCTTGCCATATGGGCGGTGAAGGCATGCAGTGGGTGGGCTTAGCCAAATACACTAACACCAACCACGTGTTTCAAAACCTAGGCGATGGCACCTATTATCACTCTGGCTTAATGGCAATCCGCGGAGCCATCGCGGCCAAGGTCAATATCACCTATAAAATTTTATATAACGATGCGGTTGCCATGACTGGCGGCCAGCCAGTGGATGGGCCAATCTCCGTCGCTGAAATTAGCCAACAAGTGACCTATGAAGGCATTAGTAAATGCGTGATTGTCACTGACTCGCCACAGGCATACGCCAATAACCCAGACATCGCCAAAAACGTTGAGATTTATCATCGTGACCGCTTAGACATGGTGCAAACCATGCTCAGCAAAATAGCAGGTTGCACCGTATTAATTTACGAGCAAACTTGTGCAGCAGAAAAGCGTCGCCGCCGTAAACGTGGCTTAATTGCTGATCCAACTAAACGCTTATACATTAATGCTGACGTGTGTGAAGGCTGCGGCGATTGCTCAGTTCAGTCAACCTGCGTGAGCTTGCAACCTAAAGTGACCTCGAAAGGCATCAAGCGTCAAATAGATCAATCCAGTTGTAATAAAGATTACAGCTGTAATAAAGGCTTTTGTCCTTCGTTTGTTACCGTCATTGGTGGCACCCCGAAAAAGGCCGCTGCCACCGCGATTTCAGCAGATGTGTTTGCCACGATTCCCGCGCCTACCGCATGTAACATTGATGATAACTACAATGTCATGATTGCAGGGATTGGCGGTTCAGGGGTGATCACTGTCGGGGCGATATTAGGCATGGCAGCTCATATTGATAATAAAGCCTGCTCAATTTACGATATGACCGGCTTGTCGCAAAAAAATGGCGCGGTTTACAGCCATCTTAAATTTGCCAACTCACCTGAGCGATTATTTAGCCCTAAAATTGATACTGGCAGCGCCGATTTAATTTTAGCCTTTGATTTACTGGCCACATTAGATCAGCACATTATTAAAATCATTACTTACCAACAAACTCGCCTGATTGGTAATGCTGCCATTGCGCCACCAGCAATATTTCAATTAAACCCACAAGCGATCCCCACTGAGTTTAAAGAGCAGCAATCGTTAGCCCAATTATTAGGCAGCGATAATGTCGATTTTATCGATGCTTCTAACATCGCCAAAAAACTCATGGGAGATACCATAGGCGCTAATTTATTTGTGGTGGGCTTTGCCCTGCAAAAAGGGGCGTTACCGCTTTCAGTTGCCTCAGTTGAACACGCTTTACGCCTTAATGGTGTGAGTGTTGACTTTAATCTCAACGCGTTAAATTTAGGCCGATTATTGTGTTTTAATCCTGAATTTTTCTCGCAATTACTGACCACTGACAGCCAGCAAAATATTGCGACCACCGCCTTTAGCGCCATTGAAGATGGGGCTGAGCATCTCAGTCATTATCAAAGTAATGCCTATGCCGAACAATACCGTGAGTTTATTGAACAAGTCAGCCAAGCAGAAAAAGCTGTGGCTGAAAATTCTGACCGCTTAACCTTAGCGGTAGCCACTAATCTGAGTAAATTAATGAGCTACAAAGACGAATATGAAGTGGCGCGTCTGCACAGCTCAGCGACGCTAATGCAAAATTTACATAACGATTTTGACGGCGACTTTAAGGTTAAATTCTCTCTCGCACCGCCTTTGTTTAGCAAAAAACACCCAGATACTGGTTTACCGATTAAGCGTGAATTTGGCCCATGGGTCTTAACGGCGTTTAAAGTGTTGGCTAAATTTAAGTTTTTGCGCGGCTCTAAACTAGATATGTTTAGCTATACCAATGAAAGAAAGATGGAAAGGCAGTTAATTAAAGATTATCAAGCAGATATAAAGCATATCATCGAAAACCTGAATCATGATAATTTACCACTCGCCATTGAAATCGCTCAGCTACCGCAAATGATTAAAGGCTTTGGCCATATTAAAGAAAACAATATTAGCGCCACACTCATGGCCAAAGGAAAGCTATTACATCAATTTACCCATGGCCCAGATAAATCAGCCATTCAATTTAAAGAAGTTAGCTAATACATAGCTACAGAGAGTGAATATGATAGATATTATAAAAAAGATAACCGCTATCGTAGGTGATAAAGGCATTATCCTTGGGGATGACGTTGCCAACAGGCCTGCTTACTCTTATGGCAAAGGACAATGCCAAGCACTGGCCATAGTGCGCCCTGCTTCAACCGAAGAGCTATCTAAGGTGATGAGCCTTTGCCACCAGCAGGATCAAACCACCATCCCTTGGGGCGGGTTAACCGGATTGGTCAATGGTACCTATGCAACAGCTGACGATATTGCGATTTCGTTAGAGCGCATGACTCAGATTGAGTCCATCGATAATCAAGCGGGCACTATGACAGTGCAAGCGGGCGTGCCGCTACAAGTAGTGCAAGAAAAAGCCGCCGCACAAGATTGGTTATTTGCTCTGGATTTAGGCGCCAGAGGCAGCGCCACTATTGGCGGTAATATAGCCACCAATGCTGGCGGTAATAGCGTGCTTAAATATGGCATGATGCGTGAACAAGTCTTGGGCTTAGAAGCGGTTTTAGTGGATGGTACGGTTATTTCGTCATTAAACAGTATGCTAAAAAATAACGCCGGTTATGATCTTAAACAGCTATTTATCGGCACCGAAGGCACCTTAGGTATCGTCACTAAAGCCGTGTTACGCCTGCACCCTTTGCCCAGCAGTCGCAATACTGCCATTGTCGCCGCAACCCAGTTTGATGCTGTTGCCAAGCTACTGAAATTACTCAACAGTCACTTAAATGGTCAGCTATCGGCATTTGAAGTGATGTGGGGCAATTTTTATCAATTAATGACCGACTCAGACAAGCACAATACGGTTATCGACAGTGGCTATCCATATTACGTGTTAATTGAAGCCACAGGCCATAACGCCGAGCGCGACGCCGTGCAATTTGAAGAAGCGCTAATGGCTGCGTTAGAGCAAGATATTTTAGTGGACGCCGCAATCGCGAAGTCAGAAAGTCAGCGTGAACAGTTATGGGCGATGAGGGATGATATTGACACTGTCATCAGCGAGTTAAACCCACTGTTTGCCTTTGATATTAGCCTGCCTATTGCCAACATGGAGCAATATATTCAGCAAGTTGAAAGCCAAATTATGACGCAGTGGCCCCATGCAAAATTCATTGTATTTGGTCACTTAGGTGATGGTAATTTACATTTAGGCATTTGTGTTGGTAGCTATGATGAGCAGACTAAGCATCAAGTGCAAAGCATTGTTTATCAGCAACTAAAACCTTACGCTGGCTCGATTTCTGCTGAGCATGGCATTGGTTTAGATAAGCTTAAATACTTACATTGCTCCCGCACTGACAACGAAATAGCCTTAATGAAACGCTTGAAGCTCGCTTTTGACCCTAAAAATCTTCTCAACCGCGGCAAGGTTTTCCCTTAGAGGTGGTAATAAATGTCAGCGTAGCAAGCCATTCAGGTTTGCTACCCTGTCCAATTAACTCAGCAATTAACTCAGCAATTAACTCAGCAATTAACTGCGTAATCAGCGAGAGATATTTCAGGGCGCTCGCCACTAATAAGGTCTGCAAGCGCCTTGCCAGAGCCTGCCGCCATCGTCCAGCCTAAATGCCCATGGCCAGTATTAATATATAAATTATCAATTTTTGAGCGGCCAATTAACGGTACACCCGATGCTGACACCGGTCGTAAACCCGTCCAACTTTGGGTGGTTTCTGGGTTCACAAAAGCGCTAGACTCAGGGTAAATCGCCTGCAATAAATCATAAAGATTCTGCAACCGCCCAGGATTTAACTGGGTATCATAACCGTTAAACTCTGCCGTACCCGCCACCCGAATTCGATTCCCTAGCGGCACCACCCCAGCGTGCAGCGAATGGTCTATCACAGGCATGCTAGGCCCGCCCTGCCAGCCATCAAGCGCTAGGGTTAATGAATAACCTTTACAGGGGCGAACCGGAATATTAACGCCCACTTTATTCGCTAATAACGGCGTGTAACTGCCTGCTGCCAATACAAATGCATCGGCATCTAACTGGCCTTGGCTAGTGTTAATGTGGGTGATTTTGCCCTGGTGCTTAATAATATCGCTTACTGTGGTGTTATATAAAAACTGCACCCCTGCTTTTTCAAGGTAAGTTGTTAGCTCAACACAATATTGATGGGCATCGCCAAAGCGATCTTCAGGAAAATAAATACTCCCCGCAACCTTATCGTTTAGCGGGGCCAATGCGGGCTCAAGTTTAAAGGTGTCATCACGGCTGAGCATAGTAAACTTAACCGCTTCAGGCTGAAGAAACTCGGCCATGGCCAGCACTTCATCCAGCTCCTGTTGCTGACGACAGACCTTAATGGTGCCACTGCCACCACCCAGATCAGTCAAACCGATTGCTTGGGTCATATCATCAAGCACATCTAGGGTGTATTTCGCCATGCGGGTGTTACGAAAAATACTTTGCTCGTAGGTTTTACGGCGAGAGTTTTTTAGAAAGGAGAGCCCCCACAATGCCAGCGAGGGTAATGCTTTAGGTCTGAGTAGTAATGGCGAGTCTTCTTTGCCAATCATTTTTAGCATATTAAAGAACACACCTGGTGCATTCCAAGGATCTGACAAACTGGGGGTCAGTAAGCCGCCGTTGGCAAAACTGGTTTCAAGGCCTGCTGATTCACGTCGTTCAATGACTGTGACTTGATGCCCTTGAGCATGTAGCTGATAAGCGGTGCTCAAGCCCAACAGTCCACTACCAATAATAATGATATTCATGTTTTCCCCTCAAGCATTACAGCGCTAATTGGTGGCTAATCTTTTATCGCTAACGCTTCAATTTCAATGCGCGCACCCGGGATCAATAAATCAGATCTCACAGTCGCTCTAGCAGGAGGATTATTAGGGAAAAATTCAGCATAGGCCTGATTAAAGGCGGCAAAATCTTCAACGTGGGTTAACCAAATGGTATTTTTTACAATGGCGTCCAGCGTTAAATCTTGCTCTGCCAATAAGTTTTTGATGTTGGTTAGCACTTGCTTGGTCTGCACGGTGATATCACCATCCACTAATTGATTGTTCTGATCAAACGCCATCTGCCCAGATAAAAAAATAAACCCACCAGCAGCAACTGCTGGAGAGAAAGGTAAGCCTAAGGCATTGTTACCTAATACTTGTTTAGCCATTTAAATTCAACCTTATATCAATGATGTCATGATGATTAAAAATCATTATAGGAGTAATTATTTGGCCAACACTGCAATCAAGATGACACTTGGGTAACTCTTGTTAATAAAAAAACACTAACTGCACCCGCATGTAACAAATTAGCACCATTTATTACTATGCTGTCGACCTCAGTCATGGTAGATATAATTAGCAGCCTTTTAGGGTGATGGCTAAATTTTTTACAAGAAAAAAGCCAATATAACAATAAAATATGGCCGTCAATTTCAGCATAAATACTAAAAATAATAACCAAAGTGAGCTCTAGTATGTCGAATACAGCTAATTGGATTGCGTTATTGCCGCAACACATTCAAGACGAAGTAACCGCTACATTTAAAATAAAACACTTTAGTGATGGAGAGCACATTTACAGAAAAGGTGAATCAGGTGCTGGCGCGGGTCAATATCAAATACTCAGTGGTACGGTCCGTCTAAGAGTTATTGCAGACAATGGTAAAGAAGCCACTTATGTGATTTATGGTGAGGGTGACTGCATCGGTTTTTTATCCGCTATTGATAATGATGTACGTCCGCAAGATGTTATCGCCATTGGTGAGGTCAAAGTCGGTAAAATTTTATCGAAGGACTTCGAGCAATTAACTGAAAAATATCCCATTATTTATAAAACACTGTGTGAGCATGTGGCCTATCGTATTCGAGAGGTGTTTAACATGTATGAGTATGGGTTATTTTTTAATTTAGAGCGCCGCTTAGCCAATCAAATATTATTTTTACTGGCCTTTTCAGCCACTAATGTTCCTAACTCTGCTTGCCAAGAGCTTGAATTTACCCAAGAGATGTTAGCCTCTTCAGTAGGTGCGACCCGTCAGGCCATTAACAAGTTACTGAAAGATTGGTCAGATGCCGGATTTATTGAATATCACTATGGAAAAATCCGTATTTTAGATTCTAAGCCGTTAGTCAAAATATCTGGGGTGGATAAAATGATCACCTCTCAAGTGGCTGTTAAAGCCATCGCGTCATAGGCGTAAATAGGCTTAATTGCCCGCAAGTTACGGGATGAGTTAATGACTGCAGTGACGAGTTGAAGTTAATGGCTCACTTTAAACATTAAGTTAAATAGCATCAAAAAAGCGCAGATTATAAAATAATCTGCGCTTTTTATTTATCGTCAAAACCAAGGTTAAGCGTTAGCTAGACCAAGGTTACACCTGCAAGGCTAAAACTTATATTGTCCTTTAACGCCATAGGTTCTTGGCTGGCTGTACTGAGCACGTCCTATGCCCAAAAATGAGGTCGAGTTATGAATTTGCGACACATCATCTGCCAGATTTTTACCCCATAAGAACACATTCCATGCGCCTGACTCAGCTTCAAAGCCAATTCTTGCAGCGCTTTCACCGCGCTCTTGGTTTAAGTTACTGACGGCATTATCTGGGTTTGAGTAAAACTTATCCCGTTTGAAGTAATCAGCCTGAACCACAAAATCGCCATAGTTCAGTGAATAACGATACTCAGCGCCAATGCCATAGGTATATTTAGGCGCTTCAGCTAATTGATTACCCGAGAAGTCAGTACCAGGGCCTGCTGGCTCTGGAAAAGCTTTAAATTCAGCATCAGTGTAACCATAGTTTGCCCACAACTGTAGACTGTCGATAGGTTGCCATTGCAGCTCAAGCTCAAAGCCTTTACTTTCAACTTCTGCGGCGTTGGTTATGGTGATAGCCGTGCCACCTGATGGCAGTTGGGTAAAGCTTTGCACCTGATAATCATCATGTTGTGAGATAAACACATTGGCATTTAGATTTAAGGTGTTATCTAAAAATGGCGACTTAAAGCCAATTTCATAAGAATCAACTGACTCATCTTCGAAGGGTAAAGCTTCGGCATCATTGATTAAGTCGGCATTATAACCACCGCTTTTAAAGCCGCGAGAATAGCGGGCAAATAGCAGTAAATCTTCAACAGGGATCCAATTTAAGCTCACCGTAGGTGATACATCTGATGCGTCACGTGACTCTTTGGCTGATAAATTAGTAAACAAGCCTGAAGTATCAACAATGGTGTAATCAATAGCTTTCTCTTCATAGGTGTAACGAAGACCTGCGGTGATACTCCACTGATCAGTAAATCGATAATTACCGTGGGCAAATAGCGCATATGAATCGGCATCAACATCAGCTACACGGCTAGCACCAACATACACTGGTGGCGCAGCTGGGTTAAGTGCAGGTGCAAAGGCTTGGACATCTGAGTCACCCTCAATACTTTGGGTTAGGTAGTAAGCGCCAACAATGTAATCAAAGCTTTCATAGGCAGGAGAAGCGAGTCTTAACTCTTGAGAGAAGTGAGTTGAGTCTTCTGTTTGAAATTCAGTAAAGGCATAGGGCAGTGGCGAATAGTCTTCATCCACATCACTTAAGTTCCATTCTGAGCTACGTAGGCCTGTAACCGATGTTAATTGGAATTCATTGGCAAAGGTATGATCAATGGTCAGCCCGCTGCCTTTAATGGTGCTATCTAACCTTTGGGTTGAATCTAATGACACCACATTGACATCCGGTGCGAGTGGATCATCGACTTTTTCACCCAGTAATACGTTGGCTTTATTTTCAACATAATCAAAGCTTAACGACACGTTGGTATTCTCACCCGCATGCCAATAAAATTGCACTCGGGTTGCCAGCTCATCTTTATTATTGAATTCATCAACAAATTTATCTGCTGGGAGGATCACCCCCAGCGGATCGCTGTTTTCAACAAAACCATCACGATCGGTTTTCGTCACTGACAAGCGCCCTGAAAAATCTTCAGAAAATGGAACATTAATACTGCCGTTATAGCTTTGCAGGCCAAAATTGCCAATATCCACACCTAAACGCCCGCTCAGCTCATCTGAATGTGGTCGCTTAGTAATAATATTAATCGCACCAGCAACGGTATTTTTACCAAATAGGGTTCCCTGAGGGCCGCGCAATACTTCAACACGTTCAACATCTAACGCGGATTGGTTAGCAGCTGATGAGCGCCCAACCCAAACGCCATCAATATATACCCCAACGCGGTTATCGTAACCTGGGTTACGTGAGCGATCACTAATACCGCGAATACCAAAAGATGGTGACGACTCTATGTACCCAGTGACAATCATGTTCGGCACACTAAATTGCATGTCTCGCACATCTTGCGCGCCTAGCCTTTCAATATCGGTCTCGTTCATGGCACTGATGGCAATAGGGACTTCATTAATTGATTGGGCACGTTTTTGTGATGTCACCTGAATGACTTCAATACCTGTGGCGTTGTCTTGTTGCGTAGGGTCATTTTCTTGTGCATAGCTTGGAGCACTAAGCCCCAGCAAAACCACACTAATTGCGATACCTAATTGTGTTCTCTTCATCGTCGCACCTGTTTATTTATTTTTGTTTATTGGATTATTTTTATAAGCAAAAAACAGCACGCTCCCAAACTGCGCAACTCAACAACTTTGCCTTTATCTAGGGGTAACAAACTGATTAGAGGCAATCTGTCACCTAGATTACAAAGTGGTAACTTTCACGCAACAAACAAAAAGATTTCATCTTAACATTTGCCAGCAGCGTCTTTGTCACTGGACTGACAACTGCTGTTTCGGCGCATAATGTTCAGCAAATGTAATCAATGTGACAGTGTGGTGATTGCTTAAGCCCCTATCTTAACGTTAACGTTTTGATTACAAGTTGGTGGTGGCATGAAAGATTCAAATAAAATTCGCGTGGGGATCGGTGGGCTATTTCATGAAACAAACACCTATGCCACAGAGTTAACTGGGCCGACAACCCTTAAAGATTTAGTGGTGTATGAAGGTGAAGCGCTATTAAAGCTTGCGGGTACTGCCATGGGCGGCGCTATTGATGCCTGTCTCGAAAATGACTGGGAAATCGTCCCAACAGTATTCATGCACGTTAACACCACATTCGGCACAGTTACCGACGATGCTTATGCCGCCGTCAAGCAGCAGCTGTTATCAACATTAGCCAATGAGCCAGTCGATGTATTTTATTTGATGGTTCATGGCGCAGGTATCGTCCAAAGCACCTCAGATTTAGAAGGCGATCTGGCTAAGTCCATCCGCGAGGTCGTTGGGGTTGACACCAAAATCGTTGCCTCAACTGATTTACATGGCAAAGTGACAGATCTTATTGCTCGTGAATATGACTATTACACCACCTGTAAAGAATATGCCCACGTAGATTTTAATCCTTGCGCCAAAGAAGCACTACTCACTGGGGTTAGCGCCTTTTTAAATCAACTGACGCCCACCATGAATTACCAGAAAATTCCGATTTTATTGCCGCCTTCAACCACCATGGAGGCAGGTACCTTTGGCACCTTAATCCGCGATAAGTGCCTTGCCTATGAAGAAAATCCTCAAATACTCAATTGCTCGGTAATGCACGGTTTTCCCTATCAAGACACTGAATATTGCGGCATGTATGTATTAGTGACCACTGACAACGATATTGTGTTAGCTGAGCAAATTGCCACTGAATTTGCCCAATGGATTTGGGACAACAGACAACTCAGCCTTAATCTGCCACCTAATGTCGATCAAACCATTGCCATCACAACCGATATTCTTGCCACTAAAGGCCGCTATCAAGCCCCTGCCGCTTTTTGGGAAAATGATAATAAACCGATTGTGATTGCAGATATCGGTGACAATCCCGGTGGCGGCTGTACCGGTGACACAACCCATTTGCTGAGTAAAATCCTCACCACCGACTTGGGTAAAGTGGCCTTTTTTAATATTCGCGATCCCCAAGTGGTAAAGCAAGCGATTGAGGCGGGTGTTGGCGCAACGATTAGTGTCAATTTAGGTGGCAAGTTAGATCCACTTCGCAGTGGCAATCCTATTGCGTGCACAGCTTATGTAAAGTCGATTTCTGATGGCATAGAAACCATTCGTGGCCCTATGTTAAATGGTGTGAGCTTCGATTTAGGCCCTTCAGTGAGACTCACCGTTGGCCAAGTGGATGTGATTGTGCAAACCGGTTTAGGCCAAGCTTTTGACGATGTATCGGGGCGTGCCCACGGAATTGATATTTATGAATACGATGTGGTTTGCGTTAAATCATCAGCACATTGGCGCGCCTTCTACCAAAAAGTCAGTGATCACTTACTGATGGCTGACTCACCCGGGCTTACCACCGCCAGAGTGGGCGAATTTGCGCATACCAAGCTCACGCACCCTATATATCCCATTGATAATGATGCCAGCTTTCCCATTAGCGCGTAAACGCTTCGCCGATAACAATAATAACAAGGATCATTTATGAAAAGTTCCAGCAATGTCATCAGCGACGATGGCGCATTAAACGCCGAAAACCGGCCCACAACTGCCGAAGATAGCAAGGCGACCAATCGCTATTATGTGCTGTTTATGCTGGCGCTAGTGTGCGCCTTGGCTTATATGGACCGCTTCGTATTGTCGGTGTTAATCGAACCAATAAAGCACGACTTAAGCCTTTCTGATACGCAACTAGGTTTGTTAACCGGCTTTGCGTTCGCCTTTTTCTATGCTGTGTTTGGTATTCCCATTGCCAGACTGGCAGATAAATATAATCGTCCATTGATCATCTCTGTTAGTGTGGCGCTGTGGAGTGCCATGACTGCAGCTTGCGGTATGTCAGTTAACTTCATTCAACTACTATTAGCCAGAATTGGCGTCGGAGTGGGTGAGGCAGGCTGTATTCCTGCCAGTCACGCCATGCTGGGGGACTTATTTCCCGGTAAACAAAAAGCCTTTGCGATTGGTATTTTCCAAGCTGGCGGCACCGTTGGTATTTTAGCGGGATTAATTTTAGGCGGCTTACTGGCCAACAGTGTGGGTTGGCAAATGACCTTTATTTTTATGGGCCTGCCCGGTTTAATCGTGGGCTTGGTGGTTTGGCTGACAGTAAAAGATAACAGAGGCCTAGATAGTGTCAGCAATCCGCTCATCAATGCTGATAATGATAAGCTCAACCTTATTGCGACCATCAAACATCTGCTAACACAAAGAACCTATCGAAACCTGATGTTAGGGCTATCTATGGGCGCGTTTGGTAATTATGGCATTGTGCAGTGGCTACCGTCATTTTTAATCCGAACCCATCACATGAGCCTTGAAGAAGTCGGTGTTCTTTATGGTTCGGTAATGGGCTTTGGTACCTTGTTTGGTACCTTGGCAGGGGCGTTTTTAGCCCCTAAGATTATTGCTAAAGATCAGCGCTGGGAAGTCAAATGGGCCGCATGTTGCTTTGTGATTGTCATTCCAATCTTTATCGGCAGCTTTTTAGTTGCTAACTCAACGCTGGCACTGGGGCTATTATTTTTAGGGGTATTTACCTTATCAACTGGGACTGGGCCATCATTTGCCGCAGTGCAAACCGTTGCAGGGCCTAAAATGAAAGCCATGGCCGTGGCACTAACCATGCTGTGTATGGCAATTTTAGGTCAAGGCTTTGGACCATTAGTTGTTGGCATGGTCAGTGACGCTTTAGTACCACAGTTTGGCGAGCAATCACTGCGCTATTCCCTCAGTATCTCAATGATTATTTTGGCATGGGGTGCGATTCATTTATTTAAAGCATCTAGCACTATCGTTAAAGACAGTCAGTCGCTTTAATTAACCTGTCATCAACGGCTTAGGTAATACCTAGGCCGTTAGCTATAACATTGCCATCATAGATACCTGTCTGCTTGCTGGTTTTACAGCCAAAAAATCAACATGGCTCGTCGCTAACCTCTGCCTTTAATCCCCCCTTTGACCTGCGCTTTGAGCGTTAATACCTCAGCTTAAACATTTCTGGTCTACAGTATGTATAAACTAAATTATGCCAATGCTTTTTAACCGACTGATAAAATCGTAAAAATAGCCAAATGTAGGTATTCAGTAAAGCACATTTCGGTTACTATGCGCGCCAAATAACGACTCCCTTTTACCCTAGAGTGACCATGCAAAATGAACGATGACAACTTCATTGAAAAACGCCGATTTATCATAAGATTAGGTAAGGCGTTGCACAAATTTGGCACCCCGGCATATCGCCTTGAGTCCCATTTACAAACGGTCTCTACTACCTTGGGGATTGAAGGCTATTTTTTGATCTCGCCCACTTCAATGACCTTCGTGTTACAGCATGATACTGAGCAAGAATATAATCATGTGGCGCGGGTCAAACCAGGGGAGTTAGATTTAGGCTCCCTTGCCCGCACGTTTGATTTAGTTGAAGAGCTAACCACAGGTCAGCGCACCTTAACCGAAGCCCTTAATCGCCTAGAAGAAATTGCCAACAAGCCTAACCCTTACGGCCATAAATTAACCTTGCTGTCTTTTGGCGTCAGCGCCGGCGCTTTTGCGATGCTGATGGACACCAGTTGGAATGATGTGTTCTGGTCAGCCATGCTAGGGCTACTGGTTTATGGCATGGTTTTTTGGGCTGAGCGCTCGTCACGAATGGCAGAAATGCTTGAGCCCCTTGCGGCGGTGATATGTGCGATTCTTGCCTGCGGTATTGCCATATTAGACCCTAGTATTAATATTCCTGTGGTGATCCTCTCTGGGATTATTATTTTTATTCCCGGTTTAGCATTAACACTGGGGCTTGCGGAGTTAGCCGCGCGGGATCTCATCTCAGGCACAGCCAGAATTATGGATGCGATGATGCTGCTGTTTAAGCTGTATTTTGGCGCCGTATTAGGCATGACACTGGGTAAAGTCATGTTTGGCGAATCAGTGCATATTGAGCCTTACGCGCTACCAATTTATGCCTCGTGGGCGGCGGTGCCATTACTCTCAATGGCGTTAGTGATTATCTTTAAAGCCCGCCTTAAGGATTCACCTTGGGGCATTTTTGCCGGTATCGTGGCGTATTTTTCAGCCATGATTGGCGGCTTATATTTAGGCGAGTCTATTGGTATTTTTGTCGGCGCACTGGCGGTGGGCATTTACTCCAACTTATTTGCCCGTTGGATGAAAGCACCGGTATCCATTGCCCTACTTCAAGGCATTGTTATTTTGGTGCCTGGCAGTAAAACCTATATCGGCTTAAACGCAATGATTTCAGGTGAAACCATGCTCAATCAGGCCCATATTGGCTCACAAGTGTTCTTGATTTTTATGTCACTGATTGCTGGGCTTATATTCGCTAACGTCATCGTACCGCCAAAGCGAAGTTTATAGCTTCTTAAATAATAGCCTCTTATATAACCGCCCTTTTAAAATGGCCCTCTAAAAAAGGCCCTCGGCAACACCAACAAGGGAGCACATCGCTCCCTTGTTGATTTTTACGCAAAAAAGCAGCGAAATTCAAAATACCCGCCATACTAAGATAAGGCATTTAATTTCAGCTGTTGAAATTTTAAATGCTATTTACTCAATAGCTTAATTAGCTATCCCTTCTATAAATAATTGAGTAGGTACCATAATAAAAACTAATAATATTGTGATAATTCGCGCTAATTGCGCTTTAGCCATTATCCTTGTTATTACCTTGATTATCTCTATCGCCGCGGCACATGCTGAGCAAATTAACAACCTGCAGCATTCAGCCTCGGCATTGGTAATGACAAACAGCAAAAACCAGTCAACCCCCTTTACTGTCGATAACATTATCGTGCAGAGCAATGCTATTTTTGATGAATCAGACCCTGATGCCTTCTTTATTCACCACTGGGCCAACTGGCTACATATCAACACCACTGAAGCAACGATCCTCGATAAGCTTACGTTCACTGAAGGCGATGAGGTAAATCAAAAAACCTTTGCAGAATCCCAGCGCTTACTGCGAGCCGAGCCTTACCTGCGAGAAGCCAAAATTTATCTCGCAGAAAAAGATCCTAGCGCAGAGAATGAGCAAGATACTGTGGTGGTGGAAACCTGGGATAATTGGTCACTCTTGCCCACCTTCAGCTTAAGCTCTAGCGGTGGTGAAACTAAGTTTTCTGTCGGGATAAAAGAAGATAACTTGATGGGACGCGGCATTAAAACCCGCTTTAAATATCAATCAAATGCTGATCGAACCGGTTATAAGTTTGGCATTTCAGCACCACTAAAATTCATCAAACACGCCACAATTGCTGCCAATTGGTATGATAATAGTGACGGTCAAGCAACCCAGCTGTATTTTAATAAGCCGTTTTACTCACTAGACACCCCGGATAGATATTTTGCAGAATACTTAACCGATCAACGTATTGATACCCTAAGACAAAATGGCCAAGACGTTAACGAGTTTGAGCATAATGTCGATTATGCCGCTATTGGCTACGGCTGGCTTATTGATAAAACAGAGGCGGATTTATCGCGGATAAGCTTAGGTTTTACCCAAGATAAACACCAATTTGAGCCCAGTGAGACCTTCCCAAATCAAGCCTTGCCTGAAGACAGAGACTTTTTATACCCTTGGGCAAGTTATGAATACTTACAAGATGATTATAAGGTGTTTACTAATATCCATCTGATTAATAATCATGAGGACTTTAACTTAGGCTGGCGTCACTTTGTGCAATTAGGCATTGAGACTCGCGATGTCGCCGAAGAGTCTTCTGTAGGCTATCACCTAACGGTCAGTAGCAGTCGAGGCTATCAACAACAAGATAATTTATTCTTATTTAATCTTACTGGTGAAGCCAGCTTTAACACCAGCCAAGCCGATTACTATAATATCAGCATCCAAGGTGAATACTTCCACCACATTAACCCTAAATGGACCGCCTACGCTAAAACCCGCTTAGCCAGCTCGCAAAATAGTTATCTCGATGACCCCTTTGCCCTAGGTGATGATACAGGGGTAAGAGGTTATCCTAACGACTATCAATATGGTGATAATCAATGGTTGCTCACGGGAGAAGTCCGCTATTATCCCAACATCAATTTATATCAACTTGCTGAACTGGGCTGGGCCACCTTTGTGGATATTGGACAGGCGTTTGGCGGGCCTGATGACAATAATGAAGTCAACGCCCCCATTGGCAGCATTGGCATTGGCGCCAGAGTGTATTCATCAAAATCCAGCTACGGCAGTGTCGGCCATATTGATTTCGCGGTGCCTTTCACCAGCGGCGAAAATGTCGATGATTGGGAGTGGCGCTTTCAAGTGAAAAATCGTTTTTAAACTGACACTTGTCGTTACTGCTGCAAGCTTAATTTTACTCTCTAACCACTAAGGCTTTTTAACCGCTGAAAAGCCTGCTATTTTTTGTTTCACTTGCTGTTCTTGCTGTTTATCATCAATGCGATAGATGCTTTTTATTCGGGTGGTGAATTGCGGCTCTGCCGCGGTCGATACCGTATCAAAACCCGCTTCAACTGTCCCCAGTTTCGATGAGACCAATAAGGCTTGTGCAAACTGCAAATTATTATCAATGCCATCAAGCACTAACAAATAGCTTTGTCTTGGGCGCACATCGATAAATAAGCTACGATTATCAATACTGCGCCAACTATCAAGTCGAAAATGACTAATCGAGTTAACCTGCTGTAACTCATCAAACTGATACATGGCCGCTTTTTGCTTACTGGCTTGCGTTGCGGCGCAGCCAGTAAGTAAGTAATAGCATGAATCCTAAGCTCATCAACTTGTTTACAGACATGGTATACCCTCCTTTTAATTCATTGCGGCTGAAAATAAACACTTTCAGCAACAACTATTTACGCCACATTTTTCACTTACAATGAATAACCATCACTAAAATTAGTTTCAGTTTATTTATACAAGTTTTTATAATTCGGTACGTGTTCAACCCACCTCGGTGGCGTGCCAATATATTGCTGCACCGCTTTAATAAATTCACTCACTAGCAGTGTTTGCTTACGGTGCGGATACACTGCATATATGCCGGTATCCATGGTCGATAACCCATAATCCGTTAATAAAGGCACTAGCTTCAGTTCAGTAATCGACTTATTCAGATTAAATAAATCAATCTTGGTATAACCTAAACCATCTTTTACCGCTTCAATGATCACTCTCATATCACTGACTTTATAATTACCCTGCATTTTATAGTTTTTAAACTGTTCACCATGGGGCTGCTGGGATAAACGCATCTGATCTAAGATGACATTGCCATTGCTATAAATAACCGCAGGCAATTGAATTAACTCTTCTGGGGTTTTCGGGTGACCATGCTCCGCCAAAAATGCCTCTGAAGCCAAGATGGCAAAGTGAGTATTAGCAATTTTTTTAGCAATCAAATTCGACTCTGTGAGCTTGCCAATCCTAAAAGCCACATCAAAATGATCAGAAATGATATCGGCGCGTTTATCATCCAATGACAGGGTAACTTTAACATTGGGGTATTGCTTCATAAATTGGGTGATGACAGGTTGCAGATACTCCTGACCAAAGAAGATAGACGAGGTAATTCTAATAATCCCTTTCGGCTCAGACTGATATGAATCTGCAATATTTTGGATTTGATTTAGGGTATCTAATAACGTCTGGGTTTGTTCGAGGATCTCTTCCCCTGCTGAGGTTAATGAAAACGAGCGCGTTGAGCGATTAAGTAATTGCACCCCTAATTCGGCTTCCAACTTTTTGATTTGCTTTGACAGTAACGAGTTATCCATATCGTGCAATGCCGCCGCTTTAGTAAACGAACCCTGCTGCACGACATCAAGAAAAAGACTCAGCTGTTTAGTAATCGATTGCATTTATCATGTCCTTGGAAGCTTCAAGCAACTTCAAATAAGCTTGAATAAGCTTGAATAAGCTCGAATAAGCGTACTCAGCTAACGTTGATTAAACTAATCATAGCTTGCTGCCAAACTGAATCCAAACAAAGTCGCCGCCTAATAGTTGATATAAGCTTCAAGTTTACGATTGCTCAGTATCAATAACTTCCCTCAAGCCCTTATGCTTATCTTTGCCCTGAGAAAAAATGGCTATCACTCAACAATTACGTCGAGAAATTAAACTTAAACCTACGCTTTTTCAATGCATTAATCGCAAAACACTTTTTATTTTGAACAATCGTTCAAAATAAAGCTTGAACGATCGTTCAATTAAGTCTATATTTATTTCACACAATGAAGTTACCCCCTATTTTTTACTAGAGCTAACTGACTTGAACTAAATTATTTATAAGAAGATTCAAATTCGGAGCATCATCATGAGCAAATTTACTATTCACACTATCGAGTCTGCACCACAAGCAAGTAAAACGATGTTAGAACAGTCTTTAAAAAGCTTTGGCATGGTGCCCAATCTTCATGGAGTGCTTGCTGAATCGCCGAATACCTTTGAGGCCTATCAAACACTGCATAACCTATTTGAAAGCTCATCTTTCAATGCCGAAGAATTAACGGTAGTGTGGCAAACCATTAATGTTGAACATGGTTGTACATACTGTGTACCAGCCCATACTGGCATCGCCCATATGATGAAAGTGGATGGCGCATTAACTGAAGCACTGAGAAATCGCACCGCAATGCCAACCGCTAAATTACAAGCACTACATGACACCACATTGTTGATGGTGCGTAACCGTGGCTTGTTATCTGATGCTGAAATGGAAGCCTTCTTTACAGCAGGTTATGGTCAGCAACAGTTACTGGAAATCGTTTTAGGTCTGTCACAAAAAGTCATTAGCAACTACGTAAACCATGTTGCTCATACTCTGGTGGATAAGCCTTTTCAACAATTTGCTTGGGAAAAGTAGCCGCTAATTCAGCGCTCACCAATAAGTAAGACGTTTACGGTTAACATTAAAGCTGATAATTATCAGCTTTAATCATTTTCAAAGCTAAATCCAAGTACAATTCTAAATTCGAACCTAAGTTCAAACCTAAGTACAAACCTAAGTACAAACCTAAGTACAAGCCCAAGAAAAGCATAAGTCCAAAATCACATAGCAAGGCAGGTGTAATATGTCAGATAAAATTAAACTCGATATCGTTTCAGATGTAGTTTGTCCATGGTGTGTGGTCGGTTACAAGAGTTTGCAGCAAGCCATTAAAGAGCTGGGGATAGAAGACAAAGTTGAACTTGAGTGGCAACCTTTTGAACTCAATCCTGATATGCCTACAGAAGGTGAAGAATTACGTGCACATGTGGCGCGTAAATATGGTTCAAGTGCTGAAGATAGCGCCAAAGCCAGAGAAAATATTGCCCAGCGCGGCGCCGAATTCGATTTTGAGTTTAACTTTGGCGACGACATGCATATCGTTAATACCTTTGATGCTCATATATTGCTGGATTACGCCAAAGGTTTTGATAAACAAACTGAATTGAAATTACGTTTGTTTAGCGCTTACTTTACTGAGCATAAAGATGTCTCAGATAGAGCAGTATTGGCCAATGAACTAGCTGCTATTGGGCTTAACGTCGATGAGGCTATGGCATTATTAGACAACCCCGACATCAGAGAGCATATCAGCGCTGAGAAAAACCAATGGACCGCTGCAGGAATATCTTCGGTACCGACGGTTATATTTAACCGCACTAGTGCCTTAAACGGCGCTCATCCGGTTGAGTCATATAAACAGGTACTGACGCAACTATTGGCAGAGTTAGAAAGTAACTAATGGTGAGACTTTTTTAAAGCCGATGACATAATAAACGGATGATAAATATCATCCGTTTTTTAGTTTATGAACCCGCTGTTGATGGGATTTATCCCGTTCTGCTTTAAGCTTTTAGAGCACGGCTCATTAACTTCACTGCTAAATAAGCTTTGGTAAATGTTATCACTGCGGCGTTAAGTCTCTTTAATCGCAAATTGGCTCATCATATTATCTAATGCTAGTAAATCAGTCGCGATCACATTGGGCTGAATCTCCCAAGGGTCAAATATCGCCGTTGGTGATCGCTTAACCCAAGCTGCTTTAAGCCCTGCCGATATAGCCCCCGTCACATCAAAAGAATTACTGGAGATTAACCAAGTTTGACTGGCGACTGAGCCTGACACTTGCAAAAAATGCTGATAAATAGCCGGATTAGGCTTAAAGGTATTGATCTCATCGGCGCTCACTATCGCTTCAAATAACTCAATAAGGCCTGCTGTTTGCAATAATTGCTCAACCGCTTTGGCAGTACCATTTGAAAAGGCAAATAACCGATAACCTTGGGCTTTAAATGCCAGCAAGCCTTGCTTTACTTCTGCAAATGCTGGCAAGGTTTTATAGCATTCTAGTAAGGCTTGTTTTTGGCTTGAAGATAAAGATATTTGATAATACAGGCAGGTATAATCTAGCGCTTGGCGGGTACACTCACTAAAAGGAACATAATTGTTCATCAAGCCTCTGCGAAACGAATACTCTAATTGTTTCTCGCGCCAAGTAGTTGAGAACCCAAAGGCTTTATCACCCACCAGCGTTTGCAATTGTGCCAACAGCCCATGGGTGTTAATTAGCGTGCCATAAACATCAAAAGCCAGTGTAATAGCCATATTCATCCCTTAAAAATAAAATCATTTATTTAGAGGTTTTACTTTAGTGCTCTTTGTCCCTAGCCGCTGCATTGCCATTGCAACAATCAAACGCTTTTTAATGGCCAGGCATTAATTGCGAACTTTCAAATACACCATCAATGAGAGTTTGAATGGTATCGTCATCTTGATTGGCATGGGCATAAGTACGAATACCAATTATCTGCACTTGAATAAAACGTGCTAACGCCTGTGGGTCTTGAGTCGTATCTAACTCACCTAACTGCTGCGCTTCAGTGAGTAGTGCGGCAAATTCAGCCTCAACCATCCCTAAGGCACTTTTAGCTTCAGCTAATAAATCGGCATTGTCTGTGGTTAATTCTGCCACAGTTTTAACCAGCATACACATACCACTTGGCACGGTTGATTTGTTGGCTAACACTGAGCGCTCAATAAACAGTTTTAACGCCCTAAGGGGCGAGCCAGCATCAATACGGCACTGGGCTAACATCTCAACACCCGTTTGCGCATAGTATTGTAAGGCCTCTTTAAACAAGCCTTCTTTGCTGCCAAAGCTGGCATAAATACTACCAGGACGTAAATCGATTACTTCTTGCAGGTTACGCATTGAAGTCGCGTGAAAACCTTTTTGCCAATATAGGTTGGCCGCTTTTTGAATCGTTTCCTCACGATTAAATTTGGCTGCTTTAGTCATAATCTTAGTCTCAGATCTATATTGAACGATTGCTCAATTTTACAATGAACGATTGTTCAAGTCTAGTTTGCCTTACTGGCGATGACCAATAATTGCAGCTCTAGTAGTTTTAAGGTTTATCTGATTTAATCAGCTGAATAAATGACGCAACTTGGTGCCAAGGCTTAAACAACTGAACTTCAATAACGATCAGGCCAAACTGCAATCTTCATCTAGGCCATTATCCCCTATGACACTATCAATAGTGTTAGTGGTATTGCTGTGTCAGTTATTTACTATTAGTACGGCATTCTCAGTGCAATACCCTCACGGAGAACATCCATCAGGTATCGTGCTTGCCCATCACCATGCAGATTTATCACAGCACACTCATCCTTACCAAGAAGCTGAAAATACACTTAAAACACCCTTTAATGCCACTGAATCACAGGCAGAAATATTGGCAGCGAATAACCCTGATAAGTCCGCTGCTGATCATGAACATTCTAATCAGTCACTCTCTGCGGCTCATCCACCATTCGAATCCATATTTGTCGCTGAATTTGCCCATACCAATACCCTTTCAGATAATCCAATAGATTATCAAAGTTACCAATTTGCTCCCCCTATACCTCCACCACATCAATAAGTCAGCGACTTTATAATCATATTCATAATAAGAGTGATTTAACTGACTGCGCATTCATCAAGGCCAAACTGAGTTATTTCAGCAGAGCTTCAATGATTGAGCTCAGTCGTAAAGCGATATTTATAACGCGCATTTGTGCGTGACTTATTGGAGTTACAACAATGAGCCAACCACTGGCCACTGCCATAAAAATGGTGGTGATATTCATGGGGCTTTTCGCTTCATTTTCTTTATTTGCCCATGGTGTTGATGAAGACACTCGGCAATTTCTTACCTTAAATCAGGGCGTTTCCATCTTCCCTTTCATTTACATTGGCGCTAAACACATGGTCACTGGATACGACCATTTACTGTTTCTCGTCGGGGTAATTTTCTTTCTGTTTCGCACTAAAGATGTGCTGATTTACGTCAGTTTATTCACCATCGGCCACAGTGTAACCCTGCTATTTGGGGTGCTAAATAATGTGCAGATTAATGCTTATCTTATCGATGCCATTATTGGATTTTCAATTGTGTACAAAGGCTTTGATAATCTCGGCGGCTTTAAACGCCTATTCGGTTTTCAACCTAATACCAAGGTTGCAGTGATGATCTTTGGACTGTTTCACGGCTTTGGTTTAACCACCAAGATTCAAGAGTTTCAGCTGCCCAGCGATGGACTTGTTGCCAACATCATCGCCTTTAATGTCGGTGTTGAAATCGGCCAATTTTTAGCATTGGGATTGATACTGATCGTGATGAGCTTATGGCGACGTCATAAAAGCTACCTGCAGTTTTCTACCGCCGCCAATACCTTGCTAATGAGCAGCGGCTTAATGTTAGTGGGCTTTCAATTAACTGGCTATTTTATCAATTAATCAGCCGGAATATGCATCATCATTTACCGCATTTTTTAAGGAACAAACATGAACAAGAATGAACAACAGTTGCAGCCAATAGTTATTCCGGTGCACTCCATAACTATTCCTGTACACTCCACAGCAACGCTTATTAAAGCCAGTATCGCCGCAGGTGTTATTGCCGCGATTGTACTGGTCACAGCCATATTACCTGCTGAATACAATATCGACCCGACGGGTATTGGCAAAGCCTTAGGGTTAACCAAAATAGCTCAAGCAGCTGAAATAGGGACTGTTGAAAATACAGAAAGTGTAGAGGGTATAGATGATATAGAGAGTGCAGCGTTAGTCATTGTCACCGCGCCCTTAGTTGCAGACATTAAACAAGCCCGAAAAACGGCAGCGGTAAGATCGGATAGCGTCAATGTGGTTATTCCTGCAGGCAAAGGGTTGGAATATAAATTACTGCTCAATCAATTTACTCATTTAACCTATCAATGGCACACCCTTGATGAAGCGCCGTTGTTTTTTGACTTTCACGGTGAGCCCCAAGGCGATACCACTGGCTACTATGAAAGCTACAACATCAGTACTGCAAATAAAGTGACAGGCTCATTAACCACCCCTTTTGCAGGTGCCCATGGTTGGTATTGGAAAAACACCAGCGATGCTGCCATTACCGTGGTACTCAACACGACTGGGGCCTATAACATTAAAGGCTGATTGGCTTAATGGTTAGTGGTTAGTGGTTAATGGTTAGTGGTGATGAGTCATCAAACTAAATCAAAAAACTAAATCAGAAAAAATCCACTGTCGATTATCTTAACGATACTCTGATAGTGGATTTTATTTATTAGAATGCCCCACTTTCAAAGCCAAACTACCAGCAGCTTCAGTTAAAAAAGCTAAAAATATCTAAAATCAGGCCAAACCCTCTAAAAAACTCTATTTTTAAAACAGTTCACTCATCAAATCTGCGCATCTTTAGCTAATGTCCTCGGCGGAAGCAATACTAATAATCCTAAAATTAAGATGATCATGATGAACAATAAAAAGCACATATGGGCATATAGCATGTCACTAGCCGCTCTTGTTATGGCAGGGTGTGGTAACGATGGCCGTGATGGTGAAGACGGTATTTCACCACCACCTAGCAGCCCTTCAGCGAAGGTTTTATCCCTCGATATTGAAGATATTTCTGTCTCTGAAGGTAATATTACCCTTAAATTCTCTGCTGAAAATGAACAAGGGACGCCTGTCACAAAAATTAACAGCATTAGAGTTGAAGCCGCTCAGTTACTCGCACCAATTAATGGTGATAGCTCTGCTTGGCAATACCTGCTCAACGAAACCTGCAATGAAGAGTGCCCAGGAGAGCTAACCGACTTTGCTAACGGCCAATACCAATACACAATGGGTACCAACCTAGCCGATAGCAGTTACTTTCCAAATGGCTATGATGCAAGTTTACCCCAACGCGTTATCCTCCGCGTAAATGGCACTGAGTTAGTGCCGACCACATATCAAAACACTGATTACATGGTCGGTGGTTCTGAGCTATCGTTCACCCGTAATATTGTCGATAGTCAAACATGTTTAAGCTGTCATGAAGACATTGCCAGCATTAAACATGGCGGTGATAGCCTAGAAAACTGTGCCACTTGCCACTCAGCAGGCAGAGTCGATGATGATAAAACATGGCCTATCATTGCTCATCAATCTCATATTGGTGTTAGCTCTGAGACCGTTGGTAACTGTTTAGCTTGTCACAACGATGAAGAAACAACCGAACACACTGAAGCGTTAAACTGGCAAACAATGCCAACTCGTGAAAATTGCTCTAGTTGTCATAACTTAGAAGAAGCCAACATCGATCATAGCGGTATGAGTGATAACAGCCAATGCTCAAGCTGCCATAGTGCCGAGCATGTCTATGATAAACACCGAGGCAAAGCCGATGCCGGTATCGCTGGCCGCAGCCTAATGAATGTCAACATTAGCGATGCGAAGATTGTTGATGTTGAAGGTGAATCATTTGCAGAAATCGTGGTTGGACTTGAAGATCAACAAGGCCAAGCGCTGCCTTTTACTAGCACAGAAGCAAAAGATTGGGATTATTTAACCGGGCTTGAGTTGTACGTAAACTGGGGCATTGATGTTAATTTCACCCAAGGGCAACAAGACGGTATAGGGCTTGCTGGTCACATGGGACAAGGCCGCGGCTATACCGTTTACGGTAAAACCACCAAGCGAATGACGTCAGAGCAAAGCGGATTACGCCCCTTAACGCCTGTGCATGCATTAGTTGATGGCAACCTTGTTTACCGGGTCGGGCCTATTGAGATGAATGATACCTTTGCAGGTGATACCTCAGACAATTATGGCTTTATCTCGAATCGAGTCTTTTTCTGTACGGATGATTTAGGTCAAGCAGCGACCTGTGGTGCCGAAGGCGTTAAGAGCAATGCTACCTATAACAAACGTTGGTTCTTTGATGCCAATGGCCTGCGTGATGAAATTAAACGTCGCCCAATTGTGTCAAACAAAAATTGCGGTTCTTGTCATGGTTACAATGAAGAAACGGATACTACCGAGCTAAATTGCCGCAGTTGTCACTCTCGCAATACTGAGTCAAACCTCGAGCTGGCGAATACGACCTGTTTCTCCGGTAATGACGGTGAAGAAGCTATTGCATTTAAGCCTATGATGCCTCGCGGTAAAGGCTACGGCACCTCAACTGCTGATATCGTTGATGCATGTGTCGCATGTCATAATCCCAATACTCCGCCGACCCAAGCCATTCGCGAACGTCATACTGTGCAAGGTGACAAAGACTTTGTTGAGCAACTCGTTGTGAGTCACCCAGATCATAAAATCTGGATGCATTCATTACATAACAACCAGCGGGCAACTCAGAAACAACCGGATTGGATCCGCTCAGTAAATTACCCCGCTAACCAAGCCAACTGTTACCGTTGTCATGAAGGTGACACTTTTGGTGCAGAGCGTTTAACTGAAGAAGGCAAACCCTTAGCATTGGATCTGACTTATGACCCTGATAGTAGAGCATATCCGGCCACTGATGTTAACGTCGATGCTTATGTGAGCCCAGTGTCGGCAACTTGTTATTCATGCCATGCCAAGCGGTATGACGAAGACAGCAATACCATGGTAATTAAGCCCCATGTGCGTGCTCATATGGAGCAAAATGGCGGTCGTTTTGGTGTGCCTAAGGATGAGTTGGAAACAGAATCCTGTGTGACTTGCCATAAATTAGACAAACTCAAACAACAGCATAAATTGAATTAATCCCCAGATTCATCATCACTCCACCAAAGGGGCATTTATGCCCCTTTTATTTGAGGAAGGTCAAATTCTTTGACCACTTTCACATCAATATCAACCACATTTCGCTATATTATATCTCTTCTAACGCACTCAGGAATTTTCATGTTGTTGCTGGCCAACTTGCTATTCGATTCTGACAAACAAACCCTGACGGATGCTAGAACAGGTGAGCAGCACTCATTATCGTTTTCAGAAAATGCAGTATTAAAACATCTAATACTGGCTGAAGGTGTTGCCACTAAAACCGATTTACAATCAGCTGGTTGGCCTAACCGCAATGCGACTGATGCATCTCTCAATCAATGCATCAGTACCTTAAGACGAAAGCTTGCCAGCGATGAGTCAATAGAGCTTAAAACCATTCCGCGTCATGGTTACGCATTAAACGCGCCACAGGCCACAAAGCAAAACAAAAATCCCCGTACAACCCTAACCATCAAAGCTATGGTTATATTGATATTTTTGAGTATCATTATCGCCGTTATAGGGTATAGACAATGGCAACCGTCTTCAGTAAACCTGCCTTTTACGTTATGCCAACAACATCCATTAACAGCAGTAATTGAGGCGACCTCAGAAGATCACTGTGATTCATTGCCGCTGCCCATAATTAATCCATCCCAGCCCCAATGGCTAGGACAACACAATCATTACTACAGTTTAGCAATGTGCCCAGAAGGTGATTGCGCTCAAACGGGCTTGCTCAATACCGTTAGCCATAACGCCTTAATATCTGCAGTACAACTACAGCAGCTGACGCAAAAGATACAGCTCACCACCACGCCGTCCAGAAATCAATTAACCTTACCCAAAGCGGCTGTACAAACAACTGAATTAACCGAGCAACATTATAATAATTATATTTATTATCCGACTGAATCTGGTGACATCGTAAGAGTCGATTTTAGGATGGCCTTGCTCTACAACGAAGACAAAGCAGGTATTATGACGGTTGATGCCTGTATTAGCCTGTTAAATTGCGATGGGGCATCGATACAGTTTCAAGCTCGTTATCAATTTAATGAGCAACAAATAGAGCAAGAAGGTCACAACATAAGTGTATTTTTCATGACCGTTGATCATCAACACCTCACTCCAGATCAACATTTAGGAAAACAAGGCGAACTGTTCACTTTCTACAGCTCGTTGCGCCGCAGCCTATTGTTCGATAATGATATTCGCTACTACCGCCTACAAGATGATGAGCATTATGGTGTATGGCAGTTACCACTGTTAGGCAATCCGGTAGCATGGCTGCATCGGCAACAATTAGCGCTATAGCACCTATTGATGAGCCCATTTCACATTGTTGATTGCAGATTGCAGATTGCAGAGTACTCAGTACTGCTAAGCACAACGCGACATAGGAACTTGGTCATCTTGTCTTGCCCGTTTCTATTGGAAACAAAACTGCGATGCCGTTGTTGCCGGGGTAATTAACATTACTCGGAGTATAAAATGAGACACTTGATAGGGCTTAATCGTCAACACCAAGATAATTAACGATAAAAAAATCCACTGTCGATTATCTTAACGATACTCTAATAGTGGATTTTTTAAATCATAATCTTGCGCTGTGCAGCAACAGGTTTACTTTTGTGTTTTACGGTAATGGTCAAAGTTTTGGATGTAATCTTCCATGTTGCCTTCAAGCAGCTTGCGGTACTCTTCAGTGTAATAGGCCACCATGTCAGCTTTTTTCTGCTGCATCTCTTCGGCATTATCAAAACCAGTAGAAGTAAACCAAGCATTGTAGCGGGTTAAGGAATACATGAATGAAGCGCTTACCTCACCCGTTTTTACCTTGGGATTTTGATTAAACTCATTAGCAACATTAATAAACTGACTAGCGCGATCGAAAAAAGCTTTATCTGGTTTTGAATCAAACATGATAGATCCTTGTACTGAAAGTTGCCTGTAGCGGCAAAGTAAAATAGCAATGGTAATAACCTACGTGCTTTTACGCTGGTAAACCTTAAGGTGGTTCACACTCTGCAATAATGATGCTCCGTAACTGTGAGCAGCATCAATATGTCGAGAAATCACTGAATTTAACACATAAAAAAACCCTACTGATCATTAAGTAGGGTTTTATACTTTCTAAACTTTAACGCTAAACTTTAATGCTAAACTTTAATGCTAAACTTTAATGCTAAATCAGCATTACTGACCTTTAGCTTTACAGTTAAATTCACCGCTGTAATCAAAGTTAAAGTTGTAAATAGTGAAACCTTCAGTACCTTCTTTAGTACCGTCTTCACCGTCTGTAGACAAACCAGTGATTTCATTAGTTGCACAGCGAATACCTTCTTCAAGTTTAGCTGAGCTAAATGAAACACTTTCTGTCGTTGGCGCGATAAGCTCAAACACTTTAGCGTTCGGGAAGGCTAAGGTGTTATCACCTTCTTGCTCAGCTAAACGATCAGCTAAGTAGAACTGCACCAATTCACGGTTATTAAATGCCGCTTCTTCTTTAACTAGCTCAGCATTATCAACACCTGGCATACGCGAGTTAGATGCACGGTAGTTGTTAGTGATCACATAGATTTCTGCGTCATCAGCAATTTCAACACCGTTATAGGTAAGCTCAACTAACTGCTTGCTGTCTGTTGTATCAAATTCCCAACCATTAATGTTGGTGTACTTTGATTGGTTTTCAACGTTGATTGTGTACTTAAGTAGCCCTTCACCTGACTGGTTAAAACCAGCGTAGAAGGCATCAAAGTTATAACCAGGGAAGCCTTCAACAAGGAAAGTCTCACCTTCAGCTAATGGTAAGCTGTTATAAGCATTTGAGTTAACCCACTCAATCCAGTTTTTCATATCCGCACCGGTCATTTTTAAAACGGCAGGGGTATTGTTATCAAATACATAGATATCAGCAACTGAAGCGTTAGTTAGCTCACCAGTTTGAATGTTGGTGTAATCGGCGCCGCCATTACGACCAGATTTAAATGGCGCAGATACAGACATGAAGATAGCGTCTGCAGATGCATCAGCAAACTCGCCTTCTGCTTTCCACTTATTTAACTGGTGAAGTTGCGCTTGGTTAACCACTTGCATGGATAAATCTGGTACCACTTGTGGGAAGAAGCTGTTCATGTTGACATCGATTTCAGCAATCATTGCTGACATGTAATCAACGGTACCTTCATGCTCTGTAGCCACTAAGTCTTCGATGATGACATCAGACTCATTTGGAATTAGTGAGCACAGCTCGGTTGTAGAGTGAGAATGGTCAACAGTCCATGTCTCGCCGTCATCGCTAGATTTAAGTTTAAGATCAATCACCCCTAACTTAGCACCCCAGAAACCTGGCATGATGGCTGGAATACCATTAATTAAACCAAGCTCAGGATCAACCCCTGGAATTTCACCGTATTCATTATTTGCATTCGGGAATTCACGGTGGTCGTGACCAAACATAATGGCATCAACACCGTCTACATAAGCAAGGTGTAAGGTTGCGTTTTCAGCAAACTCATCATTATTGTCATTGAGGCCTGAATGCGGGATAGCAACAATAACGTCTGCGCCTTCAGCCTTCATCATAGGCACAAAATGTTCAGCGGTTTTCTTGATATCTGAAACCATCACATTACACACTAGATGCGAAGCATCCCAGCCCATAATATCTGGTGGTGTAAAGCCAATGACACCGACTTTAACATTGTATGATTCACCATTTTCGGCAATAAACTCACGGTCTAAAATGACATATGGGTTATAGATATTTTCTGCGGTGTCATAAAAATCTTCAGTAATGCGGACTTCACACTCTTCAGCTGCGTTGCTGACTTTTTCAAGCGAGCTATCAGCTTTCCATACGTTTGAGCTAACATAAGGGAAATCTGAACCTTTAAGTGCTTCATCTAGGTATTCAAGGCCATAGTTGAATTCGTGGTTACCTAAGTTAGCCGCATCATATTTTAAATGGTTCATCGCTTTGTAAACCGGATGCTTGTCATCTTTAAGATGCTCAGCACCTAGCGCTGCCATGTAGTCACCCATTGGGCTACCTTGGATTAAATCGCCATTATCAAATAACATGCTATTGGCGACTTCTTCACGCGTTTCAGCAATCACTAAAGAAGTACGCGCTAAGCCCCATTCAGGCAGATTGTTTTCGTTGTGATCTGCGCTCTCGAAGTAATTGTATGGCATTACATTGGTATGAATATCTGTGGTTTCCATCAAACGAACTTCCATGCTAATGGTATCGTCTTTTGGTTTATCGTCTGATTAGCTATTACAACCTGTAAGTACTGCTGCAACACTGGTAGCAAGCAGAAGTTTCTTAGCATTCAATTTCATATTTATTCCAGATAATTATTTTATTTATGTCTGTATGCCGAATTATTGCCACAGATTAAGATTGGTCAATTAATCTCAAGCAATATTTCAGCATCAGTAAAGGCGGGAGTAAATTAAATAAAACATGCAAATAAGTAAAGTGAACATTTTATTTCAAAAAGAGTTAAACCAAAAAAACAAAGAATTAAACGACTTGATTTACCCGTATTTAAATAAGAGACAGAAAACTAGTAACAAACGTAAAAATAAAAATTACAGATATAGTTTGAAAAACAAGCTTAAGACTCACGGCTAAAAACCTTAAGTCTTAACTTACCCCCTCGTAAATATTTCAGTTAATATAAAAACAGCATATATATTCAACAAGTATCTCTTAGGATAAAAATAACCCTCAAGATATGAATAAAAAACAACACTCTGAATTGTTTCGACAGCAAGACACTGCCACAATCAAAAACATAAAATAATTAAAGTACAGACAGATAAGATAAAACCAAAATTTCAGACCTCTATTTTACTCTAGCCTTTGGCACCATGTTTAATTACAAAACCTTAGCTTTTATGATTGTGATGATTGGTAGAGCTTATGTCCCAGTCAATTGAAATGACACTTGTTCTTGAAATGATCAATAAATTTCAAATCTGACCAAAATAGAAAACAATTCAGTACTACTCGCCTACTGCTACTGATAACATTATAAATATAAAATTAGTTTTGAAAATTTAAATTAAAACCTGGCTGCAACAAGTGTTTCTCATAAAATAAACACCAATCAAGCCGCAAACAAACACCTGAGCAACAACAAATAAACATCTTAAGCCTCGCCGCGACACTTTAAATTACCAACAAATTAAATGGCAATTAATAAAAATAGTTTCTTAAATTATTCAAACCCTAATTATTAATAACCTACAGCAGTTACAAAATGATTAGATTGTTAATAAAGACATAAGCAAAGATAAAATAGCAACACTATTTGTAAAATACAGGCATAGAGACAACCCAATATAAACAGTGTAATCAATTATCAGTTAAATATAATTTTATTATCGAAAAGTGCTTAATTAAAAGTGTAAGAATTATAACTAAGTCCCTGGTAGATGATATTGACTACTACTGAATTCAATAGTACTTATAAAGGTAAGAGCACATATAAACTGATTGCCAATTAATATGTGCTTAAGTGTCTGATTGACGATTAAAAGCCCGAGCCTAGGTTAAAATACAATGCCCGCTCCTCTTCACTGGCGGCGACATCCACCCCCATATGAATGCCGTAACGTCTGGCAATTTGATAGCGAAAGCCAACACCATAAGCATTAACGGAGTCGCTGCTGTCTTGTATTGATTCCGTCTCTGTCTCTGTTTGGCCGTAACCGTAAAAGGTCGATACCGTCCAGCGGTGATCTATGTGATACATCAACTGCGCTTGTAAGGTGCCGACTTGATCACCTTGATAGCGAAATGCTGATACACCACGAAGATCAACATAAGGCTTAGTGGTAGGTGAAAGGCTGGTGTCTTTCTCATACAATTCCTGATAACTAGCAGCGACCGCAAAGGTCCACTTTTTAGCAATAGGGAAATAAAACTCGCCACTGGTATCTAAGGTACCGTAATGACTGTCAGAACCTAACGCCTCATCATATAACATGTATTCAGCCGATAAAATGTAACCCTTTTTCGGGAAAAACATATTATCTCGAGTGTCATACTCGGCCACCAAACCAAGACCTGAGGTGGTATGTTTATCACCCAGTGCGGTTTGCAAAAACCAATCAACTACAGCGTTTGATGATGAGACACTGGACACTGACCATAGCTGTTTTAAGCCCAACAATAATGGCGTATCAGCCACTCTAAACTGCAGTTTTTGCATCGCAAAGTAAGCTTCGGTAGTGGTATCAAATTTGAGGTTTTGCCCTTCAGGTAGTAAGCCACCTAAATTAGTATAAATATCTAAATTCGCCTTAGCAGCACCTGCGCCGCCGGTATAACGAATACTATCGTTTAACCAAGAATGACGGTGCCCCGCAAAAGCAAACCAAGTACCATTGGCTGTCGCGCCGCCGCCCACCAAGGTCATTGCTGCAGGAATTAACTGGGCGCCGCCATCAATAGACTCAAGGGCTTTTTGTTTACGTAGTTCTTTTTCTTCATCGGTTTCGTGCAAAAACAAGCCCATCAAACCACCACCAGCACCAACTGCAGGCTCAGTAATTAAAATAGGAACCGGTAAAAAACCATAGGCATTTTCAGCGAGGTGATAGCCAAGATCAAATTGGCCATCTTGCTGATCAAAAAAATAAGACTGCTCAGCAGATGCTTGCCAAGAAGCCATCGCTAAAATGCATAATGAGATTTTTTTAAACATGAAATACCTAACCAAGTAAAAAGAGTACCAGTACTGAATCGGCCGTCCCCAAAAATACCAATATGGGTTAGCACAATAAAACTCAGCAGCATTAACGATAAAAATTATGACTTAATTAAAGCAGTTTTTCGACTCACTGTTGAAGGATCTAACCATTCAATACAATTACGGTAAGATATCTCTGGCCTATGCATATAAAAATGCCTGCTTATTCAAAGAATAAACAGGCTAGATACGTGTCAGTTTTCAACCATTGTTATGGCGCTTGATTTAAGAAAATGTTAGCTAAATTTACGGATAACGCTAACAGGTGCGACTCGCAATACCCAATGCAAAATAGCCCATGGCCAGCTTGGCACAAAAGCGTTGGGCTTTTCTTTATTGATGGCCTTTACTAGCGCCTTACAACCGGTTTCGGTATCGACAATAAAGGGGATTTTTTCAACCCCTTCATTGATCTCACTTTGAATAAAACCAGGGTGAATACAGCTTACTTTTATCGGGGTATTCATTACATCAATACGTATGCCTTCACTAAGAGATGTTAGCGCTGCTTTAGTGGCTGCGTAAACTGTCATCGCCCGTCTAAAACCACGTACTGCACTGACAGATGATATGGTGACTAAATGCCCTGAATTTTGAGCCCTAAAGATAGCCATTGCCGCCTCAGCCTGTGCAAGCGCGGCAATAAAATTGGTTTCTGCTGTTTGTTTATTGGCATTAAAATACCCAGTACCAATGGAAGCACCTTTGCCCATGCCCGCATTAATAATAATGCGGTCTAACGGCCCCATTTCAGCGTTAAATTGATCAAAAACGCTAAAAACAGCCTCATGATCATTCACGTCTAAGGCTTTTATCAGCACGTTAATTTGCGGGTTAATTTGTTCTAGCTCAGCCTTGAGCTCAACTAACCTATCCATTCGGCGCGCACACAGTGCTAAGTTAGATCCCTGTTTTGCAAATTCAATGGCCATTCCTCGACCTAAACCCGAACTTGCCCCGGTGATCAAAATATTTTTTCGCATCTTATTATCCATTTTATGATGAGTTATTTTTATTATTTACATGGGCTATTTAAGCCCATTTTAGGCGCTGTTACAGCAAAAATAAGCACTTAGGTGTAAGTAATTATCCTTTTATCCCCTTGTTGCTCGAATATATCGTGCTCATTTAATGACGACAATGACCACTGCTTGTCCTGACCTCTGGCCACCACTTTGGTCACGCCGCCATTGACTAATGACCAATTAATATCGACAAACTGTGTTAGCGGCAATCCCAATAATAAACTGGCAATCACGCTAATTGGTCCGCCCGATGAATAGACCAAAATGGTTTTACCGTGATGCTCGCTGGTTAAGCGCTCAAAAACACCTATGACCCGTTGCTGAAAATCACTCCAAGATTCTGTATATAGGTTGTTTTCATTTAACTTAGCCGTTGCAGATGCCTGTGTCCACTGCTCCATAGCGCCGAAAAAGTGCTGCTGAAAAGCCGCGAGAGGATCGGGCTCTTGAGCTAAAAATGCGCGCATTTTACTGGGGCTGGTAAACTCAGGATGATACGCACCGAGAATATTTTGATGGTCATATTCATTCCAGCCAGCATCTTGCTCACTTAAACTTATCAGTGCATCATCGGCCAAACCAAAGGTATCTAGGCTATGCTGCGCGGTTTGCTGATGGCGTAACATTGAGCCTGTTATCACGAGATCTGGCGTAATGGTTTTATTGGCTAAATATCGCCCCACCAGCTTAGCCTGCTCAATGCCTAAATCAGATAACTGATCATAATCATCGGCATGAAAACTGGCTTGGCCGTGACGAATTAGAAAAATTTTACTCATGGTAAGTCCCATCACTAAATGCTGAATTTGCTGCGTTAAGCGCCTTATATAATGCCCATAAACCGTTTTTACATCCAAATGCTAAATCATGCTCAACAGCATTTAAAGCCCGTAAGAGCGACCTGTTTATTTCATTAACATAGCCTATTTTTAAAGGGGATTCGACAGTCTTTAATCATGATACAAAAGAAGCCTTTTTAGTTACTTGATTAGGAAGCAAAGAATTGAGTTATGAGGGTAAGTGATAGTGAATTAGAGCGCTTTTATTCGCATTAAGAATTACGCAGTCCAAGTTGGATTGCAGTGCCAAGCTTGCACCCACTTAGGCACCTGTGCTGCTGGCATAGGTCTAGAAATACCATACCCTTGAGCTACAGTGCAGTGAAGCGATAATAACTTATCAGCTTGCGCCTTAGTCTCTACCCCTTCGGCAACGACCCCAAGATCAAAGATATCTGCTAGGCCTATGATAGCCTTCACAATAGCAAGATCAGACGTATCGATTAACATATCCCGAATAAAGCTCTGATCTATTTTTAATTTCGTAGCAGGCAAGCTTTTAAGGTAGGTAAGTGATGAGTAACCGGTACCAAAATCATCTAAGGCAAACTTAACGCCCATTTGTAAACAGGCGTTCATTCGCTGACTAATTTTAACCATATCTTCTAAGGCACTGGTTTCTAATATCTCCATTTCCAATAGCTCGGGAGAAATATTAGGGTAAGCGGTTAAAGCTGCAGCTAAGTTGGCGACAAAGTCACTACTTTGCAATTGGCTGGCGCCAATGTTGACACTAACGGGAATCGTTAAGCCTTTTTCTTGCCACTCATCTAGTTGTTTAAGTACAGTATCAATTACCCACTCGCCTATTTTAATGCTAATTAAGTGGTCTTCAATCATGGGTAAAAAGACTTCTGGCAGCAATAATCCTTGTTGCGGATGCTGCCAGCGCAGCAATGCTTCAACCCCCACTACTTTCCCTGTGTTCATATTTACTTTAGGCTGAAAATAAAGAACAAACTCTTGGTTTTCGTAAGCCTGAATAATACACTCAAGGCTCTTTCGTTTCGTTTTTGAGGCTTCAGCAGAGTCCTTATCAAAAAATAAATAACAGCTTTTGCCTGCGTCTTTCGCTTGATACATCGCATGATCAGCTTGTCTTAGCAATAAGTCTGGATCGGTGCCATTTTGCGGGTACAGTGTTACCCCAATACTGGTTGAAGCTTGCAGTATTTCTTCATTGCAAATAATACTTTGCGATGCAGCCACCAGCATCCGCTGTAATACTGGTTCACAATCACTGGCCTGTTCAAGGTCGCTCAGCACTGCAACAAACTCATCACCGCCAATACGCGCTAAAAAGTCTCCTGCACGCAGCGCACTTTTCAACGCCAGTGAAATTAAAACTAAGAATTGATCGCCAGTGCTATGGCCGTGGGTATCGTTAATGGCTTTAAAGCCGTCTAAATCAAGATAAGCCAGTGCCAGCTTTTTACCGCGTCGCTGGCTCTGTTTTAGTGCCTGCGCTAACTTATTGGCCAGTAATGCTCTATTGGGTAAACCAGTTAACATATCGTGATGGGCGGTATGCTCTAGTTGCTGCTGGTGCGCTTTTTTATCGGTTATGTCAGTAAACATTGAGACATAGTGCATGACCTTACCATACACATCACGCACCGCACTGATTGATTGCATTTGCGGATAAATTTCGCCGTTTTTGCGTTTATTCCATATTTCATCACACCAATAGTTATGCTGTTTCAGCGTGCTCCACATACCGTCGTAAAAGTCTGCAGACTGTCGACCCGATCTGAAAATTCGTGGGTTTTTACCAATGGCCTCTTGACGGCTAAAGCCCGTTATCTGAGTGAAAGTGTCATTAACTTCAAGGATATTGCCCTTTAAATCGGTGATCATGATGCCTTCATGAGCATGACTAAAAACACTGGCGGCAAGTTTTAATTTTATTTCAGATTTTTTAGTGGCGGTAATATCTGTCAGTGCGCTAAGGCATTCAAGGCCATCTTCGTTAATAGTAAGCTTTAACTGTACCGTGCTTAGCTTATTATCGATGTTAAGTTTTATCTCACTGTCTGGAGAGTCAACGCCTTGAAAAGTATTGCCAAGGTGAGCGTTATATTGCAGTAGGGAGTCTTCAGTTAAGTATGCTCCAAGGCGTTTACCCAGTATATTTTTACGGGGCATACCTAACATACTTGCAGCGGTAAAATTAGCCTGAGTGATATGCCCAGTGCGATTAAGCGAAACATAACCTACTGGGGCTAAATCATATAATGCTTGATAGTTTGCAGCGGCTGATTCGGCGATATCCCTTGCCACTATTAGCTCTTTTTGCTGCATCTCTAATTCGATTTGATGCACCTGTAACTCATGTAGTAATCGATCAGCTGCAACCTCATCCGCTAGTGAGCAGCGCTCATTGCACTCATTGCAATCATGTTTATGCTGACACTGCATAGAATCCTTACGCAATGAATTCAGGCTTTGAATAGTTGGCTTTATACCCTTGTTCATTGCGTGCACTTGGTCATGGCTATCTTCCTTTGCCTTTGGATATCACTTTGCTATTCCATCTTGCAAAGTTTCTCCAGATTATTTTGTACATCCACCAATAAATTCCTAAGCTCTGCTTCAGAGGAGTTATTCCCCCGCTTAAGTATTTCCCTTACATTATTTAAGGTTTTTAAGTTGTGCTTTTTATCGGTAATGTTTTCAGTCACACAAACAAACAGACCTTGTTGTTGTGAGTACATTGAACATTCAAACCATTGCTTAGTTTCTTTTACGTAATACTCAATTTTTTCTGGCTTGCCAGACATAGCGACGCGACCACAAGCAGACATAAAGTCACTATTCGATTGGAGGATATTTGGAATGACTTCACTGCCATTTTTTCCAATTACGTCATGTAGTTCGGTTATGCCAACATAAGCGTTGTTTACTTCAAGATAGTTGAAGTCTACTGCTTTGTCATTGTTCAAAATGATTCTTTTATAGGCAACTGCATGGGAGGAATTTTCAAATAATAATCGGAATCGCGATTCCGATTGCGTCATGGCAATACTCGCCATTCTGTTTTCAGTATTGTCACTAAAGGTGATCACTACGCCATCGATGAGGTTTTCTTGGGTGCGATAAGGCATGATGCGCACGATATACCAGCGACCATCATGGGTTTGCACCTCTGTTTGCTGAAATATCAGGCTCCGCAGCACTTCGCAGGCATCATCAGCCAAGGCGGGATAAATTAACGAGCTAACTAAATCAGTGATCGGACGACCAACATCACTGGCAATGAGTTTGAAAATACTGCGTGTTTCAGTGGTATAACGGCGCACCTTAAGATCGCTATCTAAAAACAAGGTGGCAATATTGGTGCTATTAAGCAGGTTTTTCATGTCATCACTGGCTTCTGACAACTCATTAACTTTAGTGTTTAGCTCATGATTGACGGTTTGTAATTCCTCATTCATCGACTGCATTTCTTCTTTAGAGGTGGTCAGCTCCTCGTTAGTACTTTGCAGCTCTTCATTGGTGCTTTGTAATTCTTCATTAGTCGACTTGAGGTTTTCTTGTGCAAACTGCATCTCATTGGTGGTGATCCTTAAATCATCCCGAGCCTGTTGCAGGACTTGGTTTAAGGCAACTATTTCATCAGTATCAGTAGCGCTATCAACGCCATCAGCGCTACTGTGCGTGCTTAAAGCCGAAGTCTGCATTGATGATTCACTAAACAGCACCAATACCATGCCACACAGACTTGCAGGTTGCAGCAATGGTTGCACACTCACATCCACTTGCACTGTATTGCCATTAGTCCCCACACTAATATTTCTTAGTTCAGCCTTCTTCTTTTGGCGCACAGCCCGATTAAACACTTCACTTATGGGCGCAGTTAAACCTTCACGAGCCATTGCAAATAGATTGTGATTCACTTTACCGGCTGCGGGCTCTAAATAATTGCCAGTTTTACCATTGATATAGACGATATCCGCTTGCTCTGTGGTCAGCAACGCCGCTGGCACAAAGTGCTCTTGCAACAGCGATTGGGTCAAGTCTTCTAAGTTCAAATCATCAACTCCTTGGGTTTTAGCGGGCACCAGTTTTTCAAACATTTGCTCAGGTGAATAGCCACCTGAGGTTCTGCTTGGAAAGCTCATTAAATTAATCGGTTCAATTGTCTCGCATCGCTGATAAATACGCAGTTTTTCATGCACAGCACTAAACAGGACGTCGTCTTTACCTATGGTTTCAGAGGTGCCTAACACCAGCACCCCACCAGGATTTAAGCTGTAATGAAATAAGGGGATCAGCTTTTGCTGTAAATCCGCTTCTAAATAGATAAACAAGTTTCGACAACTGATTAAATCAAGCTTAGTAAATGGTGGATCGGTGACCAGATTTTGCTGGGCAAAAATAACCATTTCCCGTATTTCTTTACCGATGCGGTAACCTGCCTTATTGGCCACAAAATAATGATCTAATCGCGTTTGAGCAATATCATCTGCAATACTCGCCGGGTAGATCCCAGCTCGGGCTTTTTTAACCGCGTCATTATCAAGATCGGTGGCAAATATCTGCAACTCAAAATGCTGGGGATAACTCCCTTGCTTTAAGGCTTCTTGAAACACGATTGCCAATGTATAAGCCTCTTCACCGCTAGAGCAAGCAGGTACCCAAGCTCGCAAGGTGCCGCCTTCTGGGTGTTTAGCCAGCAATGCTGGAATAACCTCATCCTGAAGCTGCAGCCAAACCTGACTGTCACGGAAAAAGTGTGTCACACCAATGAGTAACTCGTTAAACAGCAGTTCATTTTCTTGGGCATTACTGCGTAAATACTGAGCATAGTCAGCAATACAGGTGAGCTTATGCAAAGCCATGCGCCGCTCAATACGTCTATAAATGGTGCTTTTTTTGTAACGGGAAAAATCATGCCCTGTATGGGATCGCAGCAAGGCGATGACTTTTTTAATGTCGTGGTGATCTTGTTCAGTATTTTCAACCTGAATAGGCATGTGGTTGAGGTAATTAACCACATTATCCATTAACACATCTGCGGGTGCTACAGCATCAACTAGTCCGGTATCAATGGCACTTTTAGGCATACTGGCAAATTTGGCCGTATCAGGGCGCTGTACAAACACTGCACCAAATTTTTCTTTGATAGCCCGTAACCCAAGCGTGCCGTCTGAGCCCATTCCCGACAGAATCACCGCAATGCTTTGAGCCTGTTTATCAGCCGCTAAAGACTTAAGAAAATAATCTATCGGTAAATGTAACCCATGGGGCTCAACACGAGGAAATAGCAGTAATGTCCCATTTAAAAGAGTTAGGTCATAAGCGGGCGGGATAACATATACATGATTGGGCTTAACCATCATGCGATCGCTAATTTGTAGCACCTTAAGCGGGGTTACACGCTGCAACAGCTCACACATAATGCCTTTATGGTGAGGGTCTAGATGCTGCACCACCACAAAAGCCATACCGCAATCAGCTTTAGCCTGGCTTAAAAACTGCTCAATGGCCTCAAGGCCGCCAGCAGAAGCACCAATACCAATAATAGGAAAGTCAGCCTTTGTCGCCGACGTTTTTACATCAGTTGTCAGCGGAGTCGGCGCGGTAGCAGCATTGGGCTTTTTCATTATTTGAAGTGATTTTATGTTAAAGAAGTCGAGTTTAGATAATGCGCCCCATGAGCAAGAAACTCAATAAACTTAGCCTCATTACTGATTAATAAGGACTTTAATACATATATTGGTCGTAATTACAGACGATTCAATCATAGAGGTTAGCACTAAGCACCTCTATAACGGATGATTTAGCTATTGTATAGTGGCCATTAATATTCACCTTATCGCATTAGTTATTATTAAATAAAGTGCCACCCATTGTTAATGTTTGAAAGTCATGATAACAATAGCCTTCATCATTAACGATTAGCAGGTTGCTGCACCTGTGTTTTTCGGCCGCGAAAGTGCTTAACCCAATACACTAATAAACTAGGGCCAATGTACATAGTTAAACCATATACCCCTGCGGCAATAGCATACTCAGGTTCATGCAAAAAACTGATCGCAATTAATATTGCCAAAGCCGCATTTTGCATACCAACTTCAATGCCTAACGTTAGTCCATCAATAATGGATAATGAGCACAACCTAGCCAGTAATAGCCCCATCATTACCGATAATATATTCAGTGAAATACTCGCCAGAAAGACTTGTTCAAATGATTCGAGTAACAACTCACGCTCTTTGATTATCAGGGCAATAATCATAGTGAGCATAAAAAACAGTGAAAACCGCCTAAAATACACTGCCACTTTTTGTGCCCAAGATGCGTAATGGTGCCGAATCACTATGCCTATCAATACAGGCAGTAAAGTAATCAGCACCAGCCCTAAGGCCGCTGCCAAAATTGAAAACTCTGTCGCTTGATCACCTACAAATAACAGCACCGAGTAACCAATAATAAACGGCGTGGTAAACACACAAATTAATGTGGATAACGCCGTTAAACTGACTGATAGTGCTAGATTTGCTTTAGCTAAATGACTAAAGACATTAGACATAGTGCCGCCGGGACAAGCTGCAAGGATCATCAAACCTACCGCCAATGCAGCATTAAGGTCTAACGCGATACAAATACCTAGCGCCAACAAAGGCAGCAGAATCACTTGCCCAAGCAAACCCACTATAATGGGTTTAGGTGTGCGCCATAAGCGCGTAAAATCTTGCTGAGTTAAACTCAACCCCATACCAAGCATAATAAAGGCCAATGCCAGCGGTAATAACACCTCAGTAAAAATTGACGCTTCCATACATCCCCCCCTGATGTCCATTGATGTCCATTGATGTTATTTATCCCTGCAGGTACTTTCTACTGGCACTTTTTGCTGACGCCTATAATCACTGTTTGCTCTCGCTTTAATCAAGAAAACGACTATCTTGAGCAAGCACTTGTTGGAACAAGGGCTGAAAGTTACCCCATGTCACCAAGTCAGAACCATTAAACTGACGGGTTTTAGTGGCAATTTCATCGCTAATAAGCTGCATATTGCCCGCTGCTTGTGCCAATAATTGACTATGGCAACAACTGTCCATCATCACAAAGTTAGCCACCGCAGCATCTACTGATTTAGCCACGGTTAACAGCCCATGGTTTTGTAAAATAACTGCGGTATTATCAGCTAATGATTCAGCAATCATATCGCCTTCACTTAATTCAGCGACAACTCCTGTGAACGCATTAAACACACTGTGATTTTGATAAAACATACAAGCATCTTGGGAAATTGGCGCTAATAACTCACCCGAGGCAGAAAAAGCGCGACCATAAGTGGTATGCGCATGAGCAATGGCATTCACATCCGGTCTGGCATGATGGATCCTAGAATGAATGGCAAAAGCGGCATTATTAATGGCAGAGTTCCCCTCAATAATATTACCCTGGTGATCAACCCTAACTAAGTCAGAGACTGTAATGTGGCCGAAGTACATCCCAACAGGATTGACCCAAAAAGTCTCTGGTTCAATGCAGTCACGCAAGGTAATATGCCCTGCTAATCCTTCATCAAATCCTTTAAGGGCAAACGCCCTAAAACCTGCCGCTAAGCGCTGCTTTTCATATTCACGTTGCTCTAGCGGATCGCTAAATGTCGCTGGCATTGGTAGCTTATATTTCTCACTACCTATGGTCATGCGCTTCGCTTGTTCCATCATATGACTATTCATTAACTGTTCCTTTTTAAACTCATGTTAATCTAATGTAAATAGTCGTAAGATAAATAAAAGTGATATAAATTTATGGCGAAACATTAATATGATGCATAGTAAGATTGATTTAAATTTGTTCTTAGTGCTCAAAGCTGTCTATCAAGAAGGCAGTATTACCGCCGCTGCGACTAAACTGCATCTTACCCAGCCAGCTGTTAGCCACGCATTAGCACGATTACGAGACAAATTTAACGACCCATTGTTTATCCGCCACGGCAGAAAAATGGTGCCTTCATCCGTTTGCCAGAACATTATTCCCCAAGTGATTGACGGATTAGCAGTGTTAGAGCAAACACTGTCAGACAATACTGCCTTTGATGTCAGTCAACATCAGCGGGAGATTAAGTTTGGTTTTCGCGATATTTTAGAATCGATATTTTTCCCAGTATTGGTCACTGACTTACTGACAAATACCCCTAATATCACAGTAAATAGCCGTCAAGTTACACAGGTTGAAATGGAGCCCGCGTTAATGCATCAAGACTTAGATATTGTCATTGATGTATTAATGCCAACCCATGACGATATTCGCCACACACTAGTGTGTAATGAGCGGTTTTCGTTAATATGCCGCCAAGGTCATCCGATATTGCAAGACTTAACCTTAGCCAACTATATTAATTTTCCCCACGCCTTGGTCACCTTAAAAGATTCCAAAGTTGACCTCGTGGATATGGCGTTAGCTAAGCACGGGCTTACTAGAAAAATAGCCTTGCGATGTGAGCATTACTTTGCCGCCACCAGCGTGATCAGTCGCAGCGATATGTTACTGACTATGCCAAATGCTTACGCCAATCTACTCAAAGATAAAATGCCCGTGAGTGTGGTAGAGCTGCCCTTTGAAGTCCCCGATTTACCTGTCTATATGTATTGGCATAAACAAGCGGAGCAAGACCCATTAAATGGTTGGATGCGGGATAAATTGTTGAACATAGCGAGAACTGAATTAGAGGGACGTACTGGGTAGTGAGTTGATATGTATGCTGTTGGAATTATTTTTATATTTAACGAGGAACATTGCCGCCTACAATATTAGGCTTGGCTTCCGGAAAGGCTCTAAAGTCATACGTGCAAACCTTTTATCAGCATCCTGAAGCTTAGACTCTAGCTAACTAGCATAAAAGTAAAAGTATCCGTTTCAATTTGTGCTGACTGACACAATAATTACACTCGTCAGCTAGAGTCACTTTTAATAATGATAAAAAATCGATGAGCGAGGTGCATAAGCCCCAATGTCTCATCGATTTGTTGTTAAGTTAGCCGCTTAATCATTAAAAACTAAGCGGCATCATTACCTATTTATGGGTTTGGATTGCTCTATGACTATCCTTAGGAGCTAACAATACTGTTGATACACTTTTCTTCTCAGTAGTCGCAGAAGCTTGATCTAACAAACCAATATTAAGCGTATTTTGCCATTCAGCTTCCCAATGGCTTAAATCAGCCAATTTAAAGGTGTTTATGCGGGGACGGATAAATTGACCTATTTCGCTATCTTCTATTTCACCATTATTATCATAGTCCCAACCATAAACAGAGTGCTCTAACACTAAAGCACGACCATCATCATCAACTGAAATCACTTCCCAGGTACGGTGTCTTTCCTGCCAATCAGATGAAAAATACATATTGACCTGACGCCCTGATTTATCCCAAGTCCAACGATCATCCCCTAAACTGAAATAACCAATCCCATTGCCTACTTCATCCCAGTCATCCTCAGCAGTGACACCACCAAGTCCTCTATTAAAAGTACCATCGGCATTAAATAAATACCCCCACACTTCTTCTAATTTGAGTTTATCACCATCCCATGCACTTTCCCGGCTGCCATTAATATAAGCCAACTGAACCTTGGGTAACTGGGTGACCAAATTATTGGTATATAACTCATAGCTAGTATCAAACTGAGCAATTTGGCGTGCCACCACAAACTCCAACTCACTACCCACCCATTTTTGAACTTGAGCTAAATGACCTTTCCCAGCTGATGTAAACGGAATAAATTTATAACTCACATCACCTTGAGTTAACGCAAGTACGCCATCGGTTAATGATGCGGTAAATTGTTGATTAGTATCCCTAGTAGTCGCTGTTGCGCCTGATATCGAGACATAATCACTGACGATTTCGGTCACCTCTTCTAAGGTACTATGAGTAATAAAAGTATCGTCAAAGTTGAGCGCCCAATTACCCTCTAAATCTGCTAATGTTTTATCCATAAAGGCACTTTCAGGGGTGTGAACTAAAATCTGATTTCTGGAAAACGCTTCAGTTACCCGTGGAGTTGGGTCTGTCCAAGTACTTACAGATTCAGGAAGCGTAATTTGGGTAAAAGATTCTCCGGTTACGTTAACCTGGTAACGTGATGGCGTGCTTGACAACAGAACATAACTTTCTTGCGTTGTGCCATACTCAATCTTTATTTGAAACTCATAATCAATTAAACCTGCATGAGCAGCTAGCACTAATTCATCTGCAATGGCTTGCGGAAAACCATATTGATGAACTAACTCATCAAAAGGATAACCAATGTAAGGGACAGACGTATAAAAGCCGTCTTGGTAAGCAATATCTAGGCTGCCTTCTGCAACACTCCAAGTAAAATTAGCTTCACTGATACTGCCAAAATGATTTTGTCCGTTATAGGTTATTCCAGTACCATCAGCAGCAAAATGCCTTCCTGTACCACTGTATTCATTCCAGCCTTGCTTAGCGCCAAATGAATCTATTATTATTTTATTACTGAAGTTATCAGCGCTAAATTGCTCAACAACATTGGGGTCTGAAACGGTTTGCGCAATAGCTTCACTTAACGCCTCTTCAAACGCATCTGTTGGCTGACCATTTTCATCAACTAGTCCATTTTCAACTAAATATTGTTCAATTGCTGCAGATATTGTTAAGGCTTCATTTTCAGCTGATTCTAGATCTAACACCGATAAAACCGTTTCACCTTCAGGAATATCGAAATCAGCGTTATCCACCAGTAACTTTATAAAACCTGCGGTCTCCATAAGCTTCTCAGGCGTAATCAGGCCAACTAATTCATTAAACTCTTCTTCACTGCTGATACTGCCATTTTCTGTGCGCTCTTTTACGAGTAAATACGTAGCAGTAGAAACGTGAGTCACATTGGTTAAGTTATTGTGCTCATTGGTTAACTTACGCTCTTCATCTAGCGCAGCGAGTAGCGTACTAGCTTGTCCGGCAACAGCAATAAGCTCAACATTTTCTTGACCTGCTGCTGAACTGCCTGTGGCATTAATAAAAATCAGTGCTGACATATCATTGATCGTTACTGGCAAGGTGTAATTACCGCCAGCATCAGCTTCAACCTCAAACACTTCTTCACCAATAGTGATAGACACTTTTGCATTTGCAATCGGAGAGTCAGTCACTAAGCCCGACAAGGCCATAGTGTGATTAACGGTTACAGCAACTTCGGCTTGAGCGGTTAACTCGCCATCTGAGACTTCATAGATGATGGTATCAATCGTCGCAACATTATCTTTTGGTGTATAAACTAATTGATTATCTACAATCTCTACGGTTCCGCTAGAGGGTTGAGTAGTGATAGCTGTGATGGTTAATGGATCACCATTGGTATCAGTATCGTTGGCTAATACATCGATTTTCGCCGATAGATTATTTTGAACGAGTGCAGTATCAGCAACAGCTTGGGGGGCTGTATTTACCACAGGCTCGACGACGGGTTCAATTATCTTTTCAGGATTTGAATCGCTACCACATCCAGATAAAATTGCAGCCGTAAGTAGTGTTAATGAAAAATGTTTTTTCACTTGAATTCCTTTTCTTGCAGGTCCATGGGGTTCCAATGTTGTTAAATACAACTTTGGTCTTACTCTTCAGTATATTAACACTGACATTAACATTGCCGCAACAGGCAGTACCCTCCCCATAGCCCAGAGACGCACTAGGTAAAATAGGTTTAATTTCAATGCCTTCCCCTAAATCATAAAGTCTTCACTTTCGCTTGGTTTATAAAAAAATCTGTCGACTACCCTCTTAAATCGTCGAATATTGACAAAATCTAAATTTAATGACTTTAAGTCGCACAAGATGATATCCCCATGACTTTAAACTCACCCCCATCAATCATTGACTGAATAAGTACCATCATAATTCACTTTATTGCATGAGTTATTACAAAGCGGTCTATTTAAAACAGCGGTTGACGATAGACAGCAACAAGCGGGTTCACCATAATCTCCTTTCAAAATAGCAGGTACACATAAACATATGAAAAATATATCATTTGTTTAGTTTCTGTTTAAAGTTTGTTATCAAATATAATTAGTTGGTCTTGTGGAAATAAATAAAAATCAAGCAGTGATGGCCGTTGCCATTTTGCTATTAACCTTAGTGGTTGGTGCGACTCAATTAGCCAATGACGGGCTGTTTTTACGCTTGTTATTAGGCCTTAGTTTAGGCTTTGCGTTAGCCAAAGGCGCCATCGGTTTTGCTGGCAGTATTAACCGCGCTTACCGTCGCGGCTCGACCCAATTACTGCAAACCCTGATGTTTATGTTTGTGATCACTGCCATCATCAACGCCGGTTTGCTACTTAACTCTGACAGCCAACACTATGATTTATGGATTAACCCCATTAATGCTGGGCTATTGATCGGCGGCATCATGTTTGGCGCAGGGATGAGCTTATCCAGCTGCTGCGCAACCGGGATGATGGTGGAGTTTGTCAGTGATGTGCCAAGAGCGGCAATTACTTTAGTATTTTTTGGTGCCGGGGTCTTTTTTGGCTTTCCACTACAAAGCAGCCAAAGCTGGATAACTGATAGCTGGTTTTCATCAGCGAGCTATCAAGGTAAAGGCGTCTTTTTACCCGACCTGTTTGCTAACACACCGCTAAATGGTTACTTCATGTCCATTTTAGTGACCATTGTTTTAGCGTTAACCGTGGTGATTATTGCCAAGAAATATGAAAACTATCGCCGCCGTAAAGGCTCATACTTAGGTGTCGCAGGTGAAATAGAGCGTCAACAGCTTCAATCCCAAAGCGTTAACCGTGATGAAGATACATCGTTCTCATTATTTAGCCGCAAAACATACCAAAACTGGTTCGCCAGCCTGTGGAAAATGCGCACCACGGCATTAGTCATCGCAGTTATTTTTGGCATCATGATGGCAAGTACCGGCTCAGGCTGGGGCGCATCGACTCCCTTTGGTATTTGGTTTGCTAAAGGTTTGATGTTGTTTGGGGTTGAAATGAACACCATAACTGAAATAAGCCAACGACCAGAAGCCATGTTCAGTACGCCTTTTTTTGAACACGGGGTATCAGTACAAAACTTGGCGATTTTCTTAGGTACACTCATCGCGGTGTTATTTATGGGTAAATTTAAATTCTCATTTGCCATAAAACACTCAACAAAACAGCTGGCATTGTTTGCTTTAGGTGGACTGTTAATGGGCTTTGGTACACGCTTTGCTAACGGCTGTAATGTCGGCGCCTTGTTCACCCCAATTGCTAATTTCTCATTATCTGGTTGGGTATATTTACTGGTACTTGTCATCGGCGCCATTGCAGGTAACCGTTTCCAACAAGCGGTAATGAAATAATTTACTGATAGACTAGACAGCAAAAAGCCCGCTTATCTTTCGATAAGCGGGCTTCGTACTATTAGGTGAGCTGGCCGATAAGCCAACTCCTCACAGCGAAATCAATCAGTAGTAACAGAGATACAGAGCATTTAAAGCCACATTGTATCCCGCTTTGTAGCACACATTGGTGCACACTTTCTTATAGAATATTTCAAATACCCCAAAACTAAAAGTCTTATAGTTACTTAATTAATATTTATGAGTTAAGTGATCTACTCCTACTTTTTGATAGTTTCCAATCTTCATTTCTTTAGCCATTAAAGCCAAATGTTAACAAGCGTTCTTCCCTCTACTAGTCCCCAATCTCATATAACTTATTGATTCGGAAAAACAGTGATGTAAAAACATACCAAAAAAGTAAGTAAAAGCTTACTTTTCAACAAGATAAGATCAATAAATCCGGAAGTCGTTTACAGTTGACGCCCCCATTTTAGATGATAGGTTGTCGCCGAAATACTTAGGAGGCAACAATGTACATAGCTATCAAGTTGAACGAAAACCTCACTGTAATCTCAGTGTATTGCATGGAAAAAAAGTGCATCCCTAGTTGGGTTCTTAAAGGGACAATTAAAGGTGAGTATTTAAGCCGACGCCATAAGCCGCATAAAGATGAGTCTATACGGCTGTATGCAGCGATGTTAGCGCTTAGAGCTTACTCTGACACAAACCAAATAGAGAAGCGTTTAAAGCTATCCTACCCGCGATGGGCTGAGTTTGTTGTTCTTGCTGAGCAGCACTTGATTGATGAGGCAATATTTAACAATACTTAAAAGGGTAACAAAAGGCATTCGCTTCTGACCGCATGTAAACATGGTGGTTATTTGGGGTGATTTTCAAAAAAAACCTAAAAAACTATATCACGCTCGGATTAAGGCTGAGCGTTTTTTTCTAGGACTTTGAGTTTTTGCCACACTTCTTGCTAGTGGACAAATATTTTTTCTGGTAAGCCTTAGATTTAGCCGCTGATTCAGCTTTGATAAAACCTTGAGCGTCCCCAAGGTTAGTTACAGCAACACGTTTAGCGTACCTCTTTTCATCATTAATCTCTTTTGAAAGATAATGAGCTGCCCCACCATTTACCGAAATTTCTGTGTTGTAGAATTCAGCGTTTAGCTCTCGCCAAGTATTTAACCAGTAAGGATGCTCATGGTTCTTTTCGAAAGGTATTTCCCCAAACTGATCTTCCTCTGCTTGTGTTAGTTCCGTATACGGGTACTTAACAACATAAGCACCTTTTGATTGGATACCTGTTGAAGACTTTTTATATGGTGCGAGAAGCTCTTTAAAGCGACCAATTGTGGCATCACTGCTTTGAGTTGTGATTGTAATGATATGAGCGTGTGTAGCTTGCTCCTGCCTCACAGACCCTGATTCTAGAACCACCATTGTTGGCATTAACCACCGATTATTTTTTCTTAAGTATTTGGTGATGTCTTTTGCTATTAAAGATTTCTCTCGGACTGCTCTGGAAAAATAAACCGTGACGAATTGAAGCTCCCCTTTGATTGTTGTATTTAACTTCTGAATCGCTAGAAATGCTGCATCTAAATCCCTTGAGTAATATCTTGTCTCAGTTCCGCTTTGAGGTGAAGCTAATAATTTTTCCCTGCGCTTTCTTCTCCCTTTCTTTATATCTTCATAAAGAGGCTTCTGCACCTCTAGTCTATGATCTAATAGGTAAGAGCTAGTTCCCGTTGCCTCCCTATACTCTAAAGCTCTTAACAGTACTGAGTTTGGGGCTTGTAAGGCATCATTATTTTCATTAGTAGCTGGGGTTTTTTCTGCGCTTTTATCAATACCCTTAACTTGTTTATTTATCGAGCTACTTTCAAAGTATATTTCAGTCGCCAATTCAGGCTGCTTTTTGTCTTTATCATTCATCTAATAAACGCTCAAAGCACCTTTACTAAAAGTGTTTTAATTACGATTCAAGTTTGGCAGCTCTTACCTCAATAACCTCTGCCTCAAACATTTCCCTTACAACCAACTCTGGTAACTCATTAGATTCTGCTGGTGGCTCTCCAAGCTTAAAACTAGCCCTTAAGGTGTCATTTGATAGTTTAAGGCTCGATGCAATTGCAGATAATGCTCTAGCTACCTGTACGGCCTCTTTAGTGTCTAATGGCTTATCTGGTAACTCATCCATTAAGGCGTGTAGTTTCTCCCTAAGCTTTGTTGCTAACGCAAGATCATCAACAAGAAGCGAAGAGGCTTGAGCTTTGATTGCTTCGCTTGTTAGTGACTGTTTAAGCGCTTCTTGGTATTGCGCAACAAGCTCAGTTTTCATCGAACCTGATTTAATACCGTTTCGTTTCTGAATATCCCTAACGGTGTGGTACTTCAATCCGAACAGCTTAGAGATAGCAGCAAGCGTATAGCCTGCCGCTATCATGGCTAAAATCTCAGACTGAGTACTAGGATCTATGCGTTTACCCAATGCTCTTCCCACTTGAGTTAATGGCGTTTGCTCTAACCTTCAAGGTTTCTAGGCCTTCTACAATCAGATATTGAACAAAGTGGCGATACTCCATACCCGCTTCTCTTGCTATGCCTTCTATTGTTGGCTCTAGGCACTTTGGTACTCTAATTTGCTTTGACATATTATTTGACCCCCAGCATTGGTAATGTCACTTTTTTTGCTAAATCAGCCTCCCGCTCAATCAGTGCTGCAAATGTCTGTTTACTCGTACCGTGACCCCTAGCGGCAATATTACATCCGGCAAGAATTAAGCGCTCCAATGTTTGAAAGTCATCAACCCCAGTTGCACTTGCAAGCCTTTGGATGACCTTACCTGTTGCAGCATCTCCAAACTTAAGCCCGTTAATTACATTACGTAAAGCTTGCAAATTGGCACTCACGACTGCTTTATCCCCGTTCTCCATTGCTTGCTCTGCGCTATCAACTAAAGTTGAGCAAAATTGCATACGCTCTAACATTGGCTTTCCTCTGATTGTGTTTTTGTTAAACATGCAGCGATTCGATGCATACCGCCCAAATGACCATTCTTAATCGTTTGCTGTCTTCTTGATTCGATATGCTCGCGCTTCTTCTCTTCATCAATTGAATATAGTGAAGGTGAACTGCTGACTTTTACTTGTGAAAAACCTTCGCCATTGAGTATCTGCATTAGCGTTGTATCGCAGTAGCTTTCGGCTATGTGCCTTGGCAATCCTTCATTATCAAGCTTATTTATCATCTCGGTTCTAGTTAATGTGCTGATTGTCAAAGAAATACCCCTATGTATAAGATTACTTTTTATACTATTTTAATCAATGTATTCAATAGCTTATATCACTACTGTATCAGAGAATTTGTACTATGTGACAAGAAAAGTAACGTAGATTTAGTGAGGAAGACGTAAACCCCCCATTTGACAGAGAAAATTGCTGAAAATAATTTAATAGAATTTTTTTAATTCGCTGAACTATAGACATAGAGCAACCTAAAGCCTCTGCTGTTTTAAGATGCTCATAGCTAGTCTATAACTAATTCTCTAAAGCATACCTTTGTAGATACACACAAAATAACTCTATAAAGGTTGAATTATTAGTTTATAGACGATATTATCAAATCCTCTTAGACCTTTATGGATAATCACAATGTCAAACATCGCCTATATTCGAGTCTCAACCATTGAGCAAAACACAGACCGTCAAACATTCCCAAATGTTGAAATTGACAAGGTCTTTGAAGAAAAGGCATCAGCAAGTAATATCAAACGTCCAGTTTTAGATGAATGCATTAACTATCTGCGAGAGGGTGATACTTTACACATTCATTCTTTAGATCGTGTATGTCGCTCTGGTGCTGGTGACGCTGTGAAGCTTGTAGAGCATCTAAGCGCTAAAGGTGTAGGCATACAATTTCATAAAGAAGGAATGAGTTTCTACGGTTCAATGACAGCCGCTCAGAAAGGCGTATTGTCTATTCTGGCAAGCGTGGCTGAAATGGAACGAGGTTTAATCAGAGAGCGACAAGCAGAAGGTATCGCTGCGGCTAAAGCTAAAGGTAAGCACATGGGCAGACCGAGCATAAAGGTCAGCAAAGAACAGATAGAAGAATTACTCACCCAAGGTCTGACTGTAAAAGCTGTGGCCGAACAGTTAAAGATCGGGACTTCTACCGTTTACAAGATCAAAGCAAATACCTGAATATCTGCGCTTTACGTAACAGAGGTTCTCCTCCGCCATAACAACAATGGGCGCATCTAGCTGTATTCTGCATCTTATAAGCAAATACATGTCATTTCGATGTGTTCAGTTAACCTTCAAAACTACATGGCTCAACACGAAAGGCTCTATGCTGCCGCAGAGCGACTTCGTTCAACAAACTTCTGCCCCGAAATGTGTTTGAAATGGATATCTC
>NZ_JBFRKH010000004.1:0-60685 GCF_041469265.1 Shewanella sp. 10N.286.51.B2 | reverse complement strand
TTCAAGCTCAAGTGTATTGCACCGATTTTTAGATCCTCAGTTCGGGCTCAACTCTTATAAATCTGCAAAGGTCGTTGGTTCAAATCCAGCTCCCGCAACCAATTTAAATCACTTTCAAATAGTAATACTCTTCTTAAATTTAAAAATACCCTTCTTAATTTCAAAATATTCTTCATCACTTTTCAAGCTCAAGTGTATTGCGTCGATTTTTAGATCCTCAGTTCGGGCTCAACCCTAATAAATCTGCAAAGGTCGTCGGTTCAAATCCAGCTCCCGCAACCAATATAAATCACTTTCAAATAGTAATACTCTTCTTCAATTTCAAAATATCCTTCTTAATTTCAAAATATTCTCATTAAATTTCAAAAAACTTCTAATAATTTTACTTGCTAAAGCCGTATTTAAATCGCTTTCAAAAGTTTTATTACCTAAAGTGCTTGTTTAATATCGATAATCAAATCTTCTACGTTTTCTAACCCAACTGAAATCCGTAATAAATTATCGGTTATCCCCGCTTCTGCTCTCGCTTCGGGGGTGTAGGGTGAATGAGTCATTGATGCAGGATGCTGAATAAGTGACTCCGCATCGCCCAAACTCACGGCTATCGTGAACAGTTTTAATTTATTTACAAAGTTAATCGCATCTTGTTCGGACCCTATTAATTCAAAGGCGATTACCCCACCCGCTCGACGCATTTGTTTGCCGACATATTTAAAGCCTTGATGATTTTCAAGCCCGGGATAAAAAACACTGCTTACTTTTGTATGTTGATTAAGGTAAACAGCCAACTTTTCAGCATTGTCACAATGACGGCTTAACCTGACATCTAAGGTTTTTAATCCTCTTAAAATTAGCCATGCATCATGGGGCGAAATAACACCGCCAAAGTCTTTAAGAATTTGGTATTTTAATTGATGAATATGCGCTTCACTTCCACAAACAATGCCTGCAATGACATCCCCATGACCATTTAAGTATTTGGTTGCACTGTGGATCACCATATCAATACCCAAAGTCAGCGGCTGTTGCAATAAAGGCGTCATAAAGGTGTTATCAACAATACTTATCAAATTATTGCGCTTTGCAATAGCTGCTATTGCGGTTAAATCAAATACTTGTAAATGCGGATTGACAGGGCTCTCACAAAATACCAATTTAGTATTAGGCTGAATTGCCGCTTCAATTGCTAAGGGATCTGAAAAGTCTACAAATGTTGTATCCACGCCATACCGTTTTAGTTGGCTACTCAACAAAGCAAAAGTGCAGCCATACACCGCATTTGATGAAATTAAATGATCGCCAGCCTCCAGATGAGTCATTAACGCCGCTGAAACAGCAGCCATGCCTGAGGCACATGCAGCGGCAGATTCTGCCCCTTCAAGTAAGGCCATTTTACGTTCTAACTCTGCGGTAGTAGGGTTACCAAGACGCGTATAAATGTAGCCTTGTTCGTCACCGGCAAACCTGGCTCCGCCCTGCTGGGCATTGTCAAACACGAAGGTGGCACTTTGATAAAGTGGCGTGACTAATGCGCCAAACGCTTCCTTTATATGACCACCATGAATCGCTACTGTGGCTGGTTTCCATTGATCTGGCATCTCGCTCTCCCAGGCCCACATATGAATTTAAATTATTTTACTATGTGTGTGGACAGGAATTTAAGATAGCGCGCTGAAAATTTTAACCAATAGTTTAGCGATTATTCATATTGAACACATTGTAAACACAATGTTACATCACAACCAAGAATGGCGCGCAAGATGTTGTTTTTACATATTTAAAGTTTTAGATTGTGACTGCGGTTATAAACAATGAGTCAACGAGGATTCTAGTGGTTATAGTGATTAGTGATTAGTGATTAGTGATTTGCACAGTGCTTTAATAATAATGACAGATAACATACAACTGATGTGATGAAACAAGATCACCAGCAACAACATGTATACTGGTAATCCCTTGCTGATAATTTAAATTTCAACTTAAATTAGCGATTTAAATTATCGGCTTAATTTAGTGATGCTTTTAAGCGCAACATACCTTCGTCAATACTGATCAGCGCTTCATAACCTAAATCGTTTTTAGCGGCGCTAATATCAAAATAATGACAGGTGGATAATTGTCTTGCGACAAACCTTGTCATAATCGGCTCTTGCTGTTTACCAAGTATTTTATAGATGGTTTCTAATACCACACCCGCGCTATACGCCACACCAGCAGGAACTCGTTTCGTCACTGGAGCAATATCAACACAGGCTAAAATGTTATTGAGCATGGCCGCCATAGTGATAGGTTCATCGTTACTTAAAAAATATGCCTTACCTGCACTCTTAGCTTGTTGCGTTAAGTCTACTGCCGCAAGAATATGCGCATAAGCGGCATTATCAACATAAATGGTATCAACCAGTTTATCTTGTTTACCCACCAACTTTAGCTTGCCGATTTTCGCCCGCGCTATCACTCTAGGCACCAAGTGTGGATCTTCAGGTCCCCAAATTAAATGCGGTCTTAATGCGGTGGTTTTCAACTGCGGCCCATTGGCTTCTAGCACCATTTTTTCGGCAATGGCTTTAGAGTGACCATAAAAGTTTAAAAAGCTAGCGGCATAAGGGGAAGATTCATCAATACCGGCTTCATCTTCACCCGCAAAGGTGACACTTGGAGTACTGGTGTAAACCACATGATTGATCTTTAATGCTTTACACGCACGCAGGATATTAGCGGTTCCATTAACGTTAGGGGCAAAATAGCTATCTCTATCGCCCCAAACACCCGCTTTTGACGCCACATGAAACACTAAATCACAATCTTGCATCGCCGCTGCTAGCGCATCTGAATCGCTAATATCACCTTGATACATGTTAACGCCCATCGCCGTTAATGCAGGATATTCACCACGAGCAAAACCATTAACTTCAATGCCTGCTGCTCGCAGACGAGTACAAATCGCTTTACCTAAAAAACCACCTGCCCCGGTGACAAATACTTTGTTAACCCGACTTTTAAGCGCAGCTAAGGCTGCCTGTTCTGGCTTTAATAACATTTCGAGTTCAAGCATGTATTTACCTAATTGAGAACGCAAATAAAAATTGATTGTTGGCAAACATTTCAGCAACGATTTGCACTATTCTTTCCACTGTTTTTGAGCCCAAACAGCTAATTTTTCTCTGAATATTTTCGCGTTGTGTCTGACATCAACAGGAAAATCTGGATGAATTAAAAAACGTGAAATACCCATTGTATGTGTATGTTTTTCAGCGATATCAACTAACTCTTGGTATAGCGCTTTACTGTTTGAGCAAGTCATGGCTTTATCAAGTTCGACACATAACAGTGGTTCAATATTGCCATTAATGACAATATTCACCAGTGCTGAACGTTTTACTTGTTTATGGGTGTTAAATACCCGCTCACAGGGAATTGAAAAATAACGTTTACTAAGGCTACCTTTTAGAGTTTGATCAACTCGATGGGCCTTGCGGCCACACATCCATAATTGCCCTAATTCATCCAAGTAACCGACATCACCCATGCGGTGTCGAATACCGTCAGCATCAGTAATTTTGGCCAGCTTAGTTGCACTATCGCGATGATAATACTCACGACTTACCATCGGCCCTTTTACGACGATTTCACCAATCTTTCCTACAGGTAAAATATCGGCTTCATCCCAATGGCTGATAACTGACTCAGTAATATCGATAATGCTAATCTCAACACCATCAATGGCTTTACCCACACAAATACCTTTACCAGCATCAGTTGCGGCGGTGGTATCAAACAGCTCGCTGCTTGGCATCATGCTAATCGGCAAAGACTCTGTCGCCCCATAAGAGTTGAGCACCTCAACTCCTGTTGCTAACATTTTGCTAAAACGCTTTATTGATGAGATGGTTGCTGGCGCCCCTGCTGAAATAACTCTTTGCACGCTTGGTAATGTAAATGCTTGGTTTTGGGCTGCGGTTTTAGTTTCAGCAGCGGCGCCTAAGCGCTCCAGCAATGCCGGATTAACAAACATATTAGTACATTGATATTTCTCAATCGCTGCGAATAAATACTCAGGATTAGCGGTTATGGGTTTACTGGCGTCCATCGCTGGCACAATAGATGCCATACCCAGTGCAGGGCCAAATAATGAAAATAATGGAAAAGTCGCTAAGTCGCGCTCACCGGGCTTAATGCCGTAATCATGTTTAAGGGCGCTAATTTGCGCTTCAAACATGCCATGGGAATACACCACACCTTTTGGGGTGCCTGTACTGCCACTGGTAAATAAAATTGCCGCCATTTGATCATCACACAGTGTGACCATGGGGTAAGCTTTGGCAAATGATCCACTAACCTGTGGCAAGGCGTCAATACTCACTGCGCCTGATAACCAACGCTGAATACTACTGCCGCCCACATTTAAGCAAAGCTTAACCGAAGATTTACCCCAACCTAATATTCTTCTGGCAATATGGGCTTTAGGGATACCAATAAACACATCGGGTTGTGACTCTTCAAAACATTGTTTTAAGTTTTTAACCCCCATACCGGGATCGACCAGAATAGGAATTACGCCCGCTTTAAATAACGCAAACGTTAGCACGAAAAAATCAATGCTTGGGGTCACCATCAACACAGCTTTCATGCCAGCTTGAAGGCCAAAGGCATTTAAACGATAGGCAATATCATCAGATTGTTGGTTTAGGGAGCCAAAATCGACGTCTTGATAAGTTAAAGCGTGAGAGGCTTGATTGGCAGATGTCGCTGTTTGCACCGCGACAGCTAATTGAGAAGGAAAGTTATTTGCCGCATCTTGTAAATGCCGACAGATGTTAGCCGTTTTTAATGTCATAAGCCTGATGTCATTGGTTTATAACTTGGGCGTGAATAATGAGTATTTCATCACGCCCAAGGTCGCTGTTTAGCTTTGCTGGTTGTTAGCCATAAAGTTCTGAATAAGCCCGATGACATCTTCGCTAGCATCTTCAAGAATATAATGACCACAGTCATCAAACTCTCTTACTTGCGCATGGGGCATATATTGACGCCACTTTGCTAAAAAGTGCTTATCAAATACAAAATCCTGTAGTCCCCAACAAATCAGTGTTGGCACTTCAGAGAATTTAGATAAACTATCAGCAATATTTGAAACTAACTCATAGTTACGATCTTCAGGCTTTAACGGAATATCCTGCACAAAACGTAAGGTTGAAATACGGTTTTTCCAGCTATTAAATGGCGCAACGTAGGCTTCGCGCACTGCTTTGGCCATTGGCTGACGTTTAACACCCACATAGGATGCAATGGATGAAAAGGCATTAAAGCCTCTGACCAAAAACGTCCCTAAAATAGTTTCGCGGCAAACCCATAATGCCCAAGGAAAAGGCTTAGATTCAGGTAAGTGAAATGCTGCTGTGTTTAAAAATACTAAGCGCTTAATGCGCTCAGGATAACGGGCAGCATAGCCCATACCAATCATTCCGCCCCAGTCATGAACCACTAAGGTGATGTTTTCTTTGACATCTAAATGATCTAACAGCGCTTCTAAATCATCAATACGATTTTCTAATGTGTAATCGTATTGTGGGTCATCAGGTTTATCCGATAAACCACAACCAATATGATCAGGCACAATACACTGATAATTGGTGCTTAATGCACTGACTAAGTTACGGTAGTAATAACTCCAGCTTGGATTTCCATGAACCATAACCACTGGCTCACCCTGGCCTTCATTAACATAATGCAGTTTGTTACCACTGCGGTCTAAATAATGGCTATCAAAAGGCAACAGATTTTCTAACATGATGCTTCCTACAATTTTATAATACTTATTCTATAACCAGCGAAATGATTACCACTTGATGCCTAGCATCATACAGTTCAACCCGCTGCCTATGCCTAGAAAGCTCACTTGATCGCCTAATTTTAAAAAGCCTTGGTCGTGGGCCATCGCCGCTGTTACTGGCAGCGAAACCGTGCCCATATTGCCCAAGGTTTCATAAGTTGGAAATTCTTTTTCATGAGGAATATTGAGAGCATTTAACACTTGTTTGCGGTTTGATGCGCCCACTTGATGACAAATCACTTTATCAACTTGATCCACTAACCACTCACGCTGAGTTAAGAAGTGTTCCCAAGTATGCTTAGCCAGATCAACCCCTTCTTTAAGTAAGGTGACGGCATCGGTACGCATAAACTCACGATATAACTTTTGACTGGTTTCTTGTAGGCCCCACTGACATAACTCGTGATGCTCAGGCGCCGATAAGTGGCTGGCACCTAATAGCTGATGATTACGAGTATTTTTAAGCGGTAAGCTACCGTCAGTTAAGATAACCGCAATCGCACCAGAGCCACCGGTTAAGGTCGCTAGCGATTGGGCAAAATTCTGCATTGTCGGCTCATTGAGCATATTGTCGATAGTGACTTCAACAATATCGCGCGCCGATTCACAAGATACCACCATACCGGCTTTAATTTGTCCAAGCTCAATACGGTTAGCGATATCTAAAATGCCAGAAAGCACACCTAAACAAGCGTTACTGATATCGTAAATCGCGGTATCTTTAGACACACCAAGCTCTGCAGCCACGCGGCACGCGGTTGCGGGCTCATGTTGGTCACGGCACACGCCTGTGTAAACAACTGCCCCTAAATCACTGACATTGATACCTGTTTCAGCAACCGCTTTACGGGCAGCACTGATAGCGCCGTCAGATAAACGATAACCTTTTGGCCACCAGCGACGTTCCTTAATACCGGTTAAAGCGGCTAATTGCCCCATTGGAATACGAAACTTTTGATAAAGCGGCGCAAGACGAGATTCTAGGTCTAGACTAGACACCACTTGGGGTGCTAACTCATAGGCCATACTATTAATAAAAACGCGGGAATATTTCATGAAACCGTATCAATCGCTCACTTTAAGGCCGCCTTAGGCAACCGAATTTATTGGTATTTGCTACTAACCCGCCATTTGAACAAGAAAAGCTTCAATATTCAATACAAAACCACAATTAGTAATATATAAATCTACCAAAGCCGCAGTTTATCGCTGGGGTATTAACTGTATCACTAAAGGGGTTAATCAAGAGGATTTAAAATAAAAACTATTAAACAGTACCTTAGAAAACTATTCGAACAGAATTATTTAATTAGGTTAATTTTTCAGCTTGAATTAACCAATTCCTTGGTGTGATTTCGTTTGCACAAAATTCAACCATGGTAACTTGATAACCCTGCTGTTGTAAAAAGCACATTCTATCCAGTAATAACCACTGCTCTAAAGCGTGCCTAAACAGGTGCGCGACTAGATCGATACGCTGAGTTAGCCTTTGCCTAGCTACCCCTTGAGCAAGATAGGCATCAAAGTCGGTTACAGCGCCGATATTGACTTGTTTTTGCGCCCCAGCCCAATAACAAAAATCACTAAATGATGCCGATAACTGGCTTCGTTTAACACTGGGGATCGGCAGATAGCGATCATTACCGCTAATATCTCGCTGCAAGCTATCAAAGCCTAAGCGCCAAGCAATTTCTTGATGTCGTAATGCTTGCTGCTTGTCATTGGCAATCACACTTTGCTGCAGCGGCAACTGTAAATCATGTCGCGATAGCTTAAGGCCACTGTTTTTTGCAGCATGGGATAGCGGCTGATAGTAATTAGCTTGAATAAGATGATAACAACAAGGTGAAAACGAGATTTGTTTGGTGTTTGCTTGAGCGGCTAACTCCAGCAGCCTAACATGTAAATCACCACAGGCATGTAACGCAATGGCATGTTGCTCTGAACTTAGCGGGTTGGCCCCTAATGTACTATTGGCTAAGTTAAACACATCAACACAATGAAACTGCTGCGACAATTGCCACTTGTCTGCAAACTGCTGGCCTTGCTCACACAAGCTTTGTTGCCACTCTAAACTGCTAACCTTAACTTGATGGGTTTTAGCAATATAACGTCCCAAATGGCCTTTACCTGCACACCATTCAACAATCGGGTTTCCTTTAGGAATATGCGCTGAAAAAGCAGTAATTTGCTGCCACTTTCGGCCTTTGATATGGGCGCTGAAATGGCTAAGCTCAGTGTCAGACAGGCCTATTTCTACAGCGTGTGCTTCAAACGATTTGGGTTCTGGTCTCGTTAACGATACATCACCATTTGTCGATGTGCTTAACATCGCGGCTAAGCCATCAATTTTCATCCCCAACTGCTGCATATCTTGCATCAATGACGGCAGTAACGCCGATACCAATGCCCCTTGAGCTACATCTAGTGCCTCTATGTCAGTATCAGCAATGGCCCAAACCTTTGCGGCTAAGCAAGGAAACTGCTCAGACCAAGGTAATTGCTGACAATCAAAGGCTTTCACTTGCCACAAACTATTTAGCTTTAGTAAGCACTCGCTAAGCTGGCCTAGCTTGGCGCTATTGTCGCTACAATTGTTAGCGTCTGTCGCGCAGTTCATGGCAATCTGTGTGCTCATTGGCATCCTATGGTTTATTGGTGTGATTGATGGTTTACACCATCATTAAGCACTCTCACTACTCACTACCTGCGACTTTGATAGCTGATTTAGGGTTAGATTTGGGTTCAGACTTTCGAACCGCCATGCGTTTACCTAACCAAACCCCCATAGCTAGAGGCGCAAAAAATATCGCAATTAAGAATAAAATGAAATACACAATCACACTTTTAATTAACTCAATCACTTGGGCAAACACTAATTCAACGGTTTTTTGGGTTAGTGCATCTAAATCTTGAATAGCAGCGCTGCGTTCATCAGCAATCATTTGCGCTAACGCTTCTCGCTCGTGAACAATAATTAAGGCTAGTGATTCACGCTCTTTTGATAACTGCTGCAGTTTATCATCTGTGACATCACTCAGTTGATCTAATAATGGCGCCAGCTCCACTCGCATATCACCGGCAAGCATGGTCATCATTTCAGGGGTTTGCTGCATTAACTGCTGAAATTTTTTGGTGGTTTCACTGATATTTTTAAGGGCTAATTCTATATCAGCGGCGCTAACATCAGCATGAAGTGCATATAACTCGGCTTTCCAGCCAAGAATTTTTGGCATCTGCTCAGTGGTCATCGCCATACGATCAGACATATCACTCATCACCTCAGGCATTGAACCAAAAGTGGTAATGGCTTCAAACTCTGAAATATTGCTAAAAGCCAACCAAGCATTAAAGGCAGTAGTGCGGGTAAAGGTAATATCCTCAAGCGGATTTTCAGCCACATATTGGCTCACAAACGCTTGATTATTTTTGAACTTTTGGTTGCTAATAAAGCCTTTTACTGTCGAGACGAATTGATCCGCTAATTTTTCACTGCTATCTATCGCGAGCTGCTGTTGTTCACCGAATAACTCACTGCCAGCACCAGTTTCATAAAACTGCTTCATTTGCTCGGTCAACACCCAAGTATCGAGCATTGCCGCTACTGGAGAGGCTTGGAATATAGCCCGCTGCAGGCTTTGCTCAGCGTAAATTTTCCACATTAAGGTGTTAGCTCTAACGTTGTCATCATCGCTATTAGCTGCAATGCGGTCTGCGGTGGCTTCAATTTCAGCATAAAAGCTATAGCTAAATTCACGGCTAAACATACGCATGTTTATCTGCTCTTTAGGTAAGGGTTCAACGCCACTTTCAAGCTTAACTTCTAGCAGTGAACAAGCCGTTAAACTTAAAGATAACAAGCCGATACTCATAAGGCTAAGCAGTTTTTTACAGGTGATAATAAGGGGGTGAAACTGAGCAAACCAGCAACGACTACTCAGGCTAGCAAGATTTTTTACAGCTAAATTAAACCATGATTTCATGGTACTCTCCACGCAATAGCGACACAATAAAGCAGCAAGTTGGCTATTTATTATAGCAAAAAACCAACGAAACACTGACAACAAAGCCATAGTTACAACCAATTAAACTTGCAAATAACTTAATTAATTCAATAAACTATAGCTAGTCGCAGCCTAGTTTTATTTATTTAATTTGTCTATATGGTTTAATCAATAAATGCCAAGACTTTAGAACGGTAAAGGATTAACAATGCACTCACCTTGCGTCGCCAAATGCGGCTTAAATGAAGCAGATTACTGCATGGGCTGTTTTCGCCACATCAATGAAATTGTTGGCTGGGGACAAGCCAGTGAAGAGAAAAAACAAGCGGTATGGCAACAACTGCCACAACGAAAAGAACGAATGAAAGGCGGTAATAATAGCCAGATCATCAGCCGTGAGAAGTGGTTAAAAGCCCAAGCGGAAATTGAACAGCCTTGAATTGTAAAGCTGAGCAATAAAGCTTTCAGCCAAGCACAAAAAAGCCCATAAATATGGGCTTTTCATCTGAGTATCAGTAAACAAAGCTACTTTTTCATCATTGCTTTTAAATCTGCAAATGGATTATAGGTAGCGGCTTCTTGCTTGGTTTCAGTGGTATTGCCATAACGGATCAACTCTTCAAATCGAGAATGTTCATTATCGTGGCAATACAAGCATAACAATTCCCAGTTCGAGCCATCTGACGGGTTGTTATCATGGTTATGATCAACATGGTGTACCGTCAGCTCAGATAAATTCTTATGAGTAAACTCACGTGTACAACGGCCACATATCCAAGGATAGAGTTTTAAGGCTTGTTCACGGTAGCCTTTTTCACGAGTGGCTTTGTAATCTCTGGCTTCTGCTAATACTTTATCTAATTTACTTTGAGTAGCTGACATCGACTTTCCAATTTACTTTCATTACAAAATTACCCCAAGGATAAGCGCTGTTATCGGTTGGGGCAATGTTTTCTATCACAATTGCACTGCTCGAGTAATACTAACATCACTTAAAACAAGCACCACTTAAAACAAGCACCACTTAAAACAAGCACCGCTTAAAACAAGCAGCCGCTAGTAAGTCACTAACTCTGAATTAGACAAATGCTGGTAGTGTAAATAGCGTTCATATTGATTAACGATATCTGCAATAATTTGCTCTTGAGTATAACCCATCACATCGTAATGCTGACCGCCGTGCTCTAAGAACACTTCCACCCGATAATAGTCTTGCTCACTAGCAAAGCCTTCGACATCGGCACCATTCATGGTAAATGCTCGAATACGCAGCCCATAAGCAAACTGCAGGGTTTCGTTGTTACCGATCAATAAACGTACCCTTTCATCATCTTGGGTGATGACAGCAGGCATATTTTTAGCTAAAAATATTTGTCTGACTTGTTCAAGTCCCGGTTTGGCGATGTTATCTAAAAATCGCTGCGCATCTTCTTGACTGGGGTGAGAGACCAGTACATCAATACGATCTTCCCAGCTCATGTTGGCTTTAGCAAATTGCACACTGGTATTGTGTTGCTGCACACTTTCTAATTTCAAGCGATCATCTTGTAAGGCTTTATACAAGCCAAGGCACATCAATAGCATCACAATCATGATTGGCATTGCACTGGCAATCGCTGCTGTTTGTAACGCTTGTAAGCCACCAGCGAGTAATAATACGCTCGCGACAACACCTTGCAGTATCGCCCAAAAAACTCGCTGGCCTACTGGCGCTTGTTCATTACCGCCTGAGGTCAAGTTATCAATCACTAACGAGCCGGAATCTGATGAAGTAACAAAAAATGTTACCACTAAGAATATGGCAATGATGGACAATACTGATGAAAATGGTAGATGCTCAAAAAATCGAAACAAGGCCACCGATACATCATTAGAAACCGCATCCGATAGATAACTCGCCCCATGGTTTCTAATCATATCAATGGCGCTATTACCAAATACTGTCATCCATAGGAAAGTGATGCCAGTTGGGAAAAATAACACCCCGACTAAGAATTCTCGAATAGTGCGCCCACGACTGACACGAGCAATAAAAGTACCTACAAATGGCGACCATGAGATCCACCAGCCCCAATACAATAATGTCCAGCCACCAAGCCAATCATCTTTTTGCTCGTAGGCGTATAAGTTAAAGGTTTTACCCACAATATCACTTAAATAACCACCGGTATTTTGAACAAATGCTTGCAGTAACAGCACTGTTGGTCCAAGAACTAAAACTGCCACAAGCAATAGAAGTGCTAACGCAAGGTTAAGCTCACTTAAACGTTTAACGCCTCTATCTAAGCCTGCAAAAACAGAAACCGTTGCTATCGCGGTAATCGCCATAATGATAATAATTTGCACAGTGATGTTATTTGGCAAACCATCAATTAAATAACTTAAGCCTGAATTGACCTGTAGCACCCCAAAGCCCAATGAGGTTGCTACGCCAAACATGGTGCCGATCACCGCAAACGTATCAACCGCGTGCCCTATAGGGCCATAGATACGCTCGCCAATGAGTGGATATAAGGCAGAACGTGGCAGTAAAGGCAGTTTATGACGATATGAGAAATACGCTAAGCTTAAAGCCACTACGGCATAGATTGACCAAATATGGATGCCATAATGGTAAAAAGTAATCTTCATGGCATCTTTTGCAGCCTCCAGTGACTCAGGCGTTGCATCAGGTGGGGCTAAATAATGCATCACTGGCTCTGCCACGCCAAAGAACATTAATCCAATACCCATCCCTGCAGAAAACAGCATAGATACCCAGCTTTTAAAGCTGTAGTCAGGCACGGAATGATCTGGGCCTAGTTTGATGTCACCAAAACGGCTCATCATGACAAAAATAATAAAGATGAGAAAAATAGCCACCCCAACAATATACAACCAGCCCGCTTTAACTTCTAACCAACTTTGAATGGCTTTAAAAAATTGGCTAGCTTCATTTGGCCAAACGGCACAAATAAATACCATGACAAAAATAAGCAATACTGAAGGGAAGAAAACCGGAGGGTTAACACTCGCTTTCTTAAACATGATTGAGACCTGTAAATAGGATAATGAACACAGCTACATAGGTAACAATTGCGCTGACAATTGCATAAGTATAGGCTGGTTCTATTGGATTGCGTTTAACGTAATCATTGAGGGGTAAATTTGTACTCGCGCGCATTGGGATTAAAAAGCACTATTTCTTAGTTGCTGAAGTGCTATTATCTGACGCCAAAGTTTCATTAGCTGACGCTTCATCGCTAGTTGCATTGCCGCTAGCATTTGCGTTTATATCACTATTGGCATTAGCGTTTATATCACTATTGGCATTAGCGTTTGTATTTGTATTTGTATTAGTATTAGTATTGGCATTAGCGTTTGTATTAGTATTGGCATTAGCAATCGAGATCCCCGCAGTTAAGTTAAAGCGCATGGCATCTTCAAATGACCAATCGACTTCAATTAAATCTTCACGCTTGACTAAACTCGTCACCCCAGCCATTTGGTAGCTAAGCTGAAACAATACTGGCACCCAATCACCTTCAGGTAGGGCTTCAGTAAGCGGTTTAGGCGCCTGTTGATTCATGATAAAGCCAACCACATAACCGCCATTGGCTTGCTTGATCAATACGGTTTTTTGATTCTTTGGCTTACCGTCTCGTTTCATTAAGTTCGCAATATCACGAATACTGCCATAGACAGATTTAAACAGCGGGAACTTCATTAATTGACGCTCAAGCCAAGCGTATAACCAAGCAAATGGGCTAAATGAAAATAACAGCCCTGAAATAAACACTAACACTGCCACCAAAATAAACCCGGCGCCGACAAAGCTGTTTTCTAAATTAACAATATCCAGCAGTAAATGGCCTAAACCATCTAAAGAAATAAATAATGACCAGAATAACCACAGACTCAGTGCCATTGGCAGTAAGTTAGTTAAACCACGAGAAAGGGTGTTTTTCATTGAGCCTACAAAACGAACGAGGAATTACAGAAATTTTAACACAGTTTGCTAATGCTCCAGCCTATTTAGCCCCCTTGTTGAGCAAAGGCTAATTAACTTTTGTGAGTTGGCTCACAGCATTAGCACTACCAGCATAAAAGTGACAGCAATAAAAAAGTCCCATTAACCATAATGAGACTGTTATTTTTTGCTTGCAGGCAAACATAGCTTACATATTTAGATCTTTTTCCATCTCTTCATAGGAAGTATGGCGAACATCTTTACCTTTAACGAAATAGATAATGTACTCACAAATGTTTTTACAGCGGTCCCCCACACGCTCAACCGCCCGCGCAGCCCAAAGTACATCTAACACACCAGGAATTGAGCGAGGATCTTCCATCATATAGGTCATTAACTGACGAATAATCCCTTCATATTCTTTGTCTAGTTTGGCATCTTCTTTGTGTAACTCTAAGGCATTATCAGCATCCATACGTGCAAGCGCGTCCAGTGTCGAATGCAAGGTACGGGTTGCATGGCGACCCATGTTTTCAATACTCACCAATAATGGCTGTTGATTGTTTAAACGTTTATCTAATGCTGCTTTTGCGATACGTACACAAGCATCACCAATACGCTCTAAATCAGTAATAGTTTTAGTTATGGTGATAATTAAACGTAAGTCACTTGCCGCTGGTTGGCGCTTAGCAATAATGCGGGTGCATTCTTCATCAATTGACACTTCCATGCCATTTACGCGGTGATCGCCATTAATCACTTTTTGGGCAAGCTCGGCATCTAAGCTACCAAGAGCATCAAGGGCTTGTTCAAGTTGGCGCTCAACTAAACCGCCCATGGCCAAAACACGGTTACGAATATCTTCTAATTCAGCATTAAACTGTCCAGAAATATGCTTATTTAAACTTTTGTTTTCCATTACTTTATTACCTTAATTATCTCTGACTTTCTCACCAATGACTTGCCATAAGCGCCAGCTTACTCACTTCGTTATTATTAACCGTAACGACCTGTGATGTAATCTTCGGTTTTACGCTTTTGCGGCGTGGTGAAAATGGTATTGGTATCCGCATATTCAATCAACTCGCCCATGTACATAAAGGCGGTTTGATCAGAAACCCGCGCCGCTTGTTGCATGTTATGGGTCACTATCACTACTGTGTATTTCGATTTAAGCTCAGTGATCAGCTCTTCGATGGTTAAGGTTGAAATAGGATCCAGTGCTGATGTGGGCTCATCAAGCAATAACACTTCAGGCTCAATAGCAATAGCGCGAGCAATAACCAAACGTTGTTGCTGACCACCCGATAGGCCAAAAGCATTATCGTGTAAGCGATCTTTCACTTCATCCCAAATCGCAGCGCCACGTAATGACATTTCAGCAGCTTCGTCTAGTTCGCGGCGATTACTCACCCCTTGTAGGCGTAAGCCATAAACCACATTCTCATAAATTGATTTAGGAAATGGGTTTGGGCGCTGGAAAACCATACCGACATTTCGACGCAACTGAGCGACATCAACATTTTTGTCATAAATATTTTGCCCGTTCAGTAAGATTTCACCACTGATTTTACAGGTTTCAACCAAGTCATTCATGCGGTTAATACAACGCAGTAAGGTTGATTTACCACAACCACTTGGGCCAATAAAGGCGGTGACTTGTTTTTTAGGAATTTTCATTCCAACGTTATATAACGCCTGCTTATCACCATAACGTAAATCAAGGTTACGAATTTCTAGGGCAGTATCCTGTGCGGGTAAGTTTGCTAAATCAATAATGTTAGATTTAGTTGCGCGTTGATCAATTGAAATCATTTTTGTATTTTCCTCAGGATATCGCTAATTAATGTTCTAGCGAACGGAATTTTTCACGTAAGTGATTACGTACACTAATTGCTGTTAAGTTAAGTGTCACAATCACAGATACTAATAAGAATGAAGTCGCGTAAACCAATGGTCTCGCCGCTTCAACGTTAGGGCTTTGAAAGCCAACGTCATAAATATGGAACCCAAGATGCATAAACTTACGTTCTAAATGCACAAACGGGAAGTTCATATCAATCGGTAATGTCGGCGCCAGTTTTACCACGCCCACTAACATCAGTGGTGCTACCTCACCTGCTGCTCGGGCGACCGCAAGAATAAGTCCGGTCATAATCGCAGGGCTTGCCATTGGAATAACAATGCGCCATAAGGTTTCAAATTTGGTTGCCCCTAAGGCTAAGCTGCCTTGACGCACGGCACTTGGAATACGGCTTAAGCCCTCTTCCGTAGATACAATCACCACAGGTAAAGTTAAGATAGCCAAGGTTAAGGCTGACCAAATCACCCCTGGAGAACCAAACGTTGGCGCAGGCAATGCTTCAGGGTAAAACAGCTGATCTAACGAACCACCAAGCATATACACAAAGAAGCCCAAACCAAATACACCATAAACGATTGATGGCACACCGGCTAAGTTAATCACCGCAATACGGATCATCTTAGTAATTGGCCCTTTTTTGGCGTACTCATGTAAATAAATTGCCGCGATTACGCCAAATGGGGTCACGATAACCGCCATGAGCATCACCATAAATACCGTACCAAAAATAGCAGGGAACACGCCGCCTTCGGTGTTAGCTTCACGTGGGTCTTGGCTAATAAAACGCCCCATGCCCACAAACCAATGACCGAGTTTATCGAAGATGTTCATGTGATTGACATAGCTAACATCAAGCACGCTATCAAGTTTTAAGGTGACCTCTTCACCGCGCATATCACGCACAACCACTGAATCTCGCGCCGCTTTGTCGCGCAGGGCAAATAAGTCTTTTTCCATAACTAAGTAGTCTTGGTTTAACTGCTCTGCTTGGGCGTCCATCTCAGCTTTAATCGCTGGAGTGAGTTTGCCATCCAGTTCATATTTACGCTCTTTTAGGCGCAAACGCTCTAAGGCATAGTTCACTGAACCAATTTCAGACTTTTGCAGTGCCAGCGCCTCATCAGCAATATCAACTGCACGCTTGATATGTGCTACTAACGAAGTTTCAATGGCCTCGCCGGTAATATTTAAGCGCTTACCGTCTTCAATGACCGCAATTGGATAACCGTAAAAGTTACCATTTTTAGCCCTTTCGAGCATGGCCACATCAGCTGGCTTTTCACGGCTGACGATATCGGTGCCGAGGATCCAGCGAAAATCTAAGCCAACGAATTCACGGTTACCGGTTTTAACTAAGTAACGAGTCACAAACTCGCCAGGATGTTCATCAAACTGATGACCCGCTGCAATTAAACGTTCAGTGGGCACTTCTTCACGGTCGTAGATTTCACCAATTAGGGTTGTTTTAACGCCATTATTGTCTTCTAGCTGCCACTGATAAATATCGGCAGGCCAGAAGTAACTTAAGCCGCGCCACGCAATCAATAACAACAAACCCAGTACTGCAATCAAACAAATGCTCACCGCACCGCCAGTCATCCAAATCCATGGAGAACCTGATTTAAACCACTTACCCATTGCACAAACCTCTCAAGGCGATTGGCGAAATATTAAAAACTCTGTTCATCTTCATTCCTTAAAGTGAGCTATAACGTTCACGTAGACGTTGGCGTACCACTTCAGCAATGGTGTTAAAGACAAAGGTGAATACAAACAACACAAATGCCGCAAGGAATAGCACACGGTAATGGGAACTACCAATGGCAGACTCTGGCATCTCGACGGCGATATTTGCCGCTAGAGTACGCATCCCTTCAAACACACTCCACTCAAGGATTGCGGTGTTACCTGTTGCCATTAATACAATCATGGTCTCCCCCACTGCGCGGCCTAAACCCATCATGATAGCAGAGAAAATACCTGGGCTTGCCGTAAGCAGCACCACGCGGGTTAAGGTCTGCCAGTTAGTCGCGCCCAGTGCCAGTGAACCATTTGATAAATGACGTGGCACTGAGAAAATCGCATCTTCAGCAATGGAGAAAATTGTTGGAATAACCGCAAAACCCATCGCAATACCCACAACAAAGGCGTTGCGTTGATCGAATGTAATGCCTAAATCATTGGTAATGAACTGACGGGTATTACCATCAAAGAAGGCGATTTCGATTACAGGGCTAATCTCAAATGAGAACCAACCCACAAACAAAATCACTGGAATTAACATGATCTCTTGATAGGTTTCCGGTAGGCGTTGCTTCCATTTCGCTGGCAATTTACTCCAGGTAAATGCACTGACTAAAATACTGGTGGGCAGTAATGTGAGTAACACTAAAATGCCCGGTAAGTGATCTTCAATCAATGGCGCTAACCAAAGGCCAGCTAAGAAGCCTAAAATTACTGTCGGCAGTGCTTCCATGATTTCAATGGTCGGCTTAACCACGCCGCGCACTTTTGGCGACATAAAGTAGGCGGTATAAATCGCCCCTGCAATGGCCAGAGGCACGGCAAATAACATTGCATAAAATGCCGCTTTCATGGTGCCAAAAGCTAACGGCATTAAGCTTAATTTTGCTTCAAAATCATCTGAGCCCGAGGTTGACTGCCATACATATTGTGGCTCTGGGTAACCTTCGTACCAGACCTTTTCCCACAAAGCACTCCAAGACACTTCAGGGTGAGCATTATCAACCGCGAAAATGTTGAGCTTATTATTAGCTTCAACCACTAAGGCGTTTGAACGAGGGCTAAATGCCATCGCGCCCGGGTTGGCGATATCAAATGTTTCAGTGAATAAGTTGCGCTGACTGGTGGTATAAAGCAGTGATAGCTCACCTTCAGGGCTGACTACCGCAAAACTTTTACGGTAAAACTCTGTCGTCATGGCTCCGACTTTAGCGTCATTGTCAAAGTGTCTTATTTTTTGATACAAACGACCACTGCGACCACTGACTTGGAAATACTGGTCAATTAAGCCATTATCATAACTGACTAAAATTGAACTAGCACCTGCTAGCAGCATCACTTTCGACACCACTGACTTACCATTTTTCACATCGATAACTTGCAACAAGCTAGGTTCGTCACTATTGCGAATATCATAAATAAACAGTTTATTCGATGTTGGCAGGATCAATTGACGATGATCCGGTGTCATTAAGGCCGTAAAGGCATTATTGGGTGCATCTTTGATATAGGTTAAATCTGAATACCATTCGATTTCTTCAGTCATCATGTTTTCTTCGCCTTCAAGGCGACTTAGCTTCCACGAGCCATTGTCATCTTGATAAGCAAAACCAACACGATTATCGATATAATCAAAAACCAGATTGTTAAGGGCTTGGCCTTCATCCACCATAATCGGTGTTTCACCCAGTGGATAACGTAATCTTGGGGTAATGGTGCGCTTGTTATCTGGGTAAGTTACTCCAAAATCCACCCCGACGATTAATGCTTCACCAGTGCTTAAGCCTAAGGCAAAACGTTGCTCGTTAGGTTTAGCTTTAGCGCTACTAACAACCGTTGCGCCCTTAGGAAGCTTAGGTTTGAAGCTGGTGATTAACTGACGCCCTGCAACTGAATAAAAATCAACTTGGCCATCGACTAATACCCGATAAGCAATTTCATTTTGCTCATCACTGCCGACCATTAAGGTCGCGACCTCAGTTTGTTGATAGCTGATGGTTGAAATAGGCTCAACATCGGCGCCATCAAATATAGGTTTAATCACATACAATAAATAAAAGAAAATCAGCAACAAAGCGACAAATACCATGGTGCCACCCACAGTGACACCCACTTCAGCTGCCTTATCCATAAACGCTCTACGGCTGGTTTGTCTGTTTACTAACAAACTCTTCGCCGCAGAACCAGGCTGACTTACCTGACTTTCCATTAAGAACCTCTATAATTAATCGTTAACGATATTTCGCTATGATTGTTTGATTCGCTGTGTTACTAACTAAACGGTGCTTTTTACTTAAGCGAACTGTTTTTTCTTTAAGCAAATTGCCAGTTTTAAAACAGCTATTTAGCTTGTGTTTATGGCAGACTATAAATGCCATATTTTATTGAGCTGAATTATATGACGTCTTTATGACAGTAGTGTTACAGCAGATTTATTTGTTAAAATTTTGGGAGTTTATTTTATGCTTCATTACCTGATAACCCTTCAAGCACCTGATAGAAAAGGATTAGTTGAACAAATCGCCAATGTAATAAGTCGTCATAACGGTAACTGGCTGGACTCAGAAATGCGTCATATTGATGGCATTTTTGCGGCAATATTACAGTTAGAAGTATCAGCCCTTAAATGGGACGCATTATTAGATGCTTTAGAGTGCATTGACGGCCTAACCTGCAGCTTTAATAAAACCAGCCAAACCCCTGTACCAATAAAACGTCTCAGCTTCAATTTAGTCGCTTATGACCGTGAAGGCTTAGTGCTGGAAATCTCAAATAAGATCAATGCCCTTGGGATCAACATCGAGCAATTTAGTAGCAAACAAGAAACTGCTGGCCACACAGGCATCGCCTTGTTCAGGGCTACAATGGGCTTGGGGTTATCAGATCCATGCCAAGAAGAGCAACTTACTGACTCTTTGTATGAGTTAGGTGATGATGTGGTATTAGATAAGCTCAGTAAAAGTGCTTAATAGTCAATATTTTTCAAGGCACTTGAACAGCATATTCAGAAGTATTGAAAGCTTGAGATGCAAAATAATCAGTCATGGCCAAGTCCATGACTTTTTATCCCCTACTTGAGCGTATTTAAGGAGTATTTCTCCCTAAAGCCAATCTAAAAAAGCGGTTAATCTAACGGGCATTCATCTGGTAGACTGCATGACATAATCAACAATAACACCACAATATAAGAGAATACCGATGTTAGGCACCTTATCAAAAATGCGCACTCACCTTAATGAACAAGATGAAGTGCAGTACGAACTGCCGGTTGGCGATAATAGCGTTGCGCTAAACCCATTAATTGGTAAAACCCTAACCCTTAGCCATACAGGCAATATTTTCTGTTGTAATTGCGGTAAAAAAACCAAGAAGAGCTACTCTCAGGGCCACTGCTATGTGTGCATGCAAAAGCTGGCAAGCTGTGATTTATGCATCATGAAACCTGAAACCTGCCATTTTGATCAAGGTACTTGCCGTGAGCCAGAATGGGCGCAAACTCATTGTTTTGTGCCTCACTTTGTTTACCTATCAAATACTTCAGGCATCAAAGTCGGCATTACCCGTTACACCCAAATCCCCACGCGTTGGATTGACCAAGGTGCCACCCAAGGGCTACCTATTTTCAAGGTCTCAACTCGCCAATTGTCAGGTTTAGTGGAAGTTGAGTTTGCTAAACTCATCAATGATAAAACTAATTGGCAAGCCATGTTAAAGGGCAATGCTGATGATGTTGATTTAGTAGAAATGGCTCAGCAATTAATGCCTGAAGTAGAGCAGAGACTCGTTGAACTGCAGCAAGAAAACCCTGATTTTGTTATCGAAAGGCTCGATAATTCGATACAAAGCATTCATTTCCCTATCACTGAATTTCCTAAAAAAGTTAAGTCGCATAACTTTGATAAAACACCTGAGGTCACCGGGGTTTTACAAGGTATCAAAGGCCAGTACTTAATCTTTGACACTGGGGTGATTAACATCAGAAAGTTTTCATCTTACGAAGTAGAAATCGCGCAATAGCCAGTCACCTTGCGTTAATTCTTCATATAAATGTGATTGTTTAGATTAATACTAACAGCTTGCTTTAACAAAAAAGCCGCCGACATCACTGTCGGCGGTTTTTAGTTTTTGGACGCAATTGCTTAATTAAAGCCTTGTTAATTATTAAATAATTCAGTAGCTGTCATTATGTGGGATAGCTCTTAGCATCATGGTGGTTAATTTATCAAAGCGTTGTTCTCGATTTTGAACCGGTTTATCTGTTTCAGTGAAACCTTGAGCAAGTACACGCCAAATAGGTTGTTGACTATTAGGAATAAATATCGCTACAAGTACAGAACCCTTTTCAAACTCGTCATCTATCCCTGCTGTTGATAGTCCAGCGACTAAGCCAGCCTTGTCCATAATTTCTTTATCGCTCATTTCAGACTCTAACGCCATGCCAAAACCTATGACCATACTTGGCGACTGCGCTTCACTCACCAATGAATAGCCTTTTTTATCCATAATTTTGGTGATTGACTGCCGCATATGGCGGATCAGTTCTTCATCATCTAGCTTATTAGCAGTATGAACACTAAACATCGTTGGATGCCAAGCAAAGGTTTTGCCATAAGGCGATATTGCGCCTAAATCACCAGTGGTAACCATAGTAACACTTGTTGGCACATGGACTTCTGTGGCCTCTTTACTGGTGCAGCCAGTTAAGAAAATCAATAATAAACTCACCCATAAAAAATGTTGTTTCTTTATCATTTACGCCTCAACTATCTATTTCAACCAGATTGGTAGTTTAGAAGGTTACAAAACCTCTTATTAATATAAATCTACCATATAAACCATAACCTAACCTGACTGAAATTCAACGAGATCACAAACTTAATAGCCAGTATTCACCATCCAAGCACTTATAAAACAAAACACAGGCGTAACACCAGCGCCACTCAAACCCATCATTTAGCAAACCAATGTAACTCACAAAAAATGCTGGCATTGTCATTCGCATCATTCAGGGATTAATTTTCACTAGGTTACTGTTTAAATTAAGGCTAATATGCAGTTCAAAAATCTTTTATCCTAACCCCCAAAACAAAACCTTATATGGAATTAATTTTTACTATTGCATTATTCGCCTTTTCAGCCGGTATAACCCCTGGGCCAAACAATATTATGTTGATGACCTCAGGAGTGAACTTTGGTGTTAAACGTAGTATTCCCCACTTGATGGGTATTTCTTTGGGCTTTCCGACCATGATACTGGCCATTGGTCTGGGGTTAAGTAGCTTATTTCAAACCTACCCCATCATGCACCAAATTATAAAAGTCGTTGGGATCACTTACTTACTTTACCTTTCTTGGCTAATTGCTAACAACAACAGTAATTTAGAAGGTAAACAAACCAGTAAACCCTTTAGCTTTATACAAGCTGCAGCCTTTCAATGGGTCAATCCTAAAGGCTGGATAATTGCAATTGGTACCATTGCGACTTTCACGAACATTGAGCAACCGTTAACACCTCAAGTGCTCACTATTGCCATGGTCTTTTTATGTATCGCACTGCCCTGTGGCTCTGTGTGGCTAAGTTTTGGGGTTGGGCTGAAAAAGTTATTAAAAAATCAACGACAGCAACGCATTTTCAATGTTTCGATGGCAGTGTTATTAGTGCTGTCGATCATTCCGATGATCCTACCCAATAGTTAACCCAAGTAGTAACAATAGGTTTATATGTCTGAAATTAGCCAAGTCGAATTAGAAACTGCCAACTGGGTTTCTAAAGTGATTATGAAATACAATATTTGTCCTTTTGCCCGCCGTGAAATCGAACGCAATAGCATTCGCTATTTCACTTGTGAACAAACCAAAGTAAAGCAGGTAATGAAGGATTTTTTAACTGAATGTCAGTATTTGGATGAAAATCCACAAGCAGAAACCACACTGTTTATCTTGCCTCGTGGCTTTGAAGGGTTTTACAGCTATCTTGATATTGTTGACTTGGCCAATGACAAGTTACTTGAGCATGACTATGAAGGGGTATATCAGTTAGCAAGTTTTCACCCTGACTATTGTTTTGAGGGAGAGCCCCAAGACAGCGCAGCAAACTATACCAATCGTGCGCCTTATCCAACCATCCATATTATTCGCGAAGCCAGTATGGAAGCCGCCTTAGCCGAATATAACGAACCTGAAACCATACCAGAGCGTAATATTGCTTTTGCAGAAAGAAAAGGCAGCGACTTTTTTGAAGCGTTATTAAAGCAGTGCAAACAGAGTTAGCACTGCTAAGGGCCGCTAGAAGGCTTCATTGACGTTAAAGTAAAAGCCGCTGTCACCATCACCAAACGCTAAATCTAGGCGTAAATTGACTTTAGGCTTAACCTCTAAACGATAACCGATACCAATATTAGGCAGTAACTCATCAAAGGACAGTTCGCCCACTTTGTCTGCAATACTGCCTGCACCAACCCAATAAACCATGCCGTGCCTGCCAGTTAAATGTTGTCGATACTCCACCTGAGCCAGCAGCATTTGTTTGTCACGATAGCGACCAGTGGTGTAGCCCCGTAATGAATTACCTCCACCGATTTTAGATAGCTGATCCCAAGGTACATCGCCGTGGGTGAAGCGTCCGCGTACTTGCCATGCTATGGTGTCATCATCAAGGATTGGATAATAGGCACTGTATAAAGCGTTATAGACTTCAAAGTCGTGCTTGCCGCCAAAATCTTCGCGATACACGCCAATCTCAAACTGGCTAATGCTCCCCTGCTGCGGGTTAAGCACATGATCGCGGGTATCATAGTTAATTAATAAATTGACCCCAACATTACGAGAAACTTCTTGTAAAGGGTCAACATCCACATCAATTGAGACCACATCAACATCCGTGGCCTTTGCATAGGTAAAATCAAAACCTGCTCCCACAAAACTATGGGCGGATATGCGCTGCAGGAACATAGGGTTAACTTGAAATGTTTGACTATTAAATTCAACCCGATTTAAGTCTTGCTGGTTAAATTCATAACCTACGCCGTAGTACACATCCGGTATGTCATACACATTGGCATTTAAATAAAGACGTTGGTTATCGCCATTAAAAAAGGTTTTATTTTCAATCCCGACCCCTAGCGCGCCATTGATTGAGGCTAAACCATTAATAACCAAAGAAGATAAATCACTTACAGTATCCTCTGGGTCGACTTGATATAGCCCAACCACAGATATCCCAACACCTAAACTCATTTCAGGGTTATAAAATGGCCCAGGTAAATAGCTAAAATCAATGCCCTTATCTGGATCAAACTCACCATCGGCACCGAGGTTAGTCAGTAGGTTTTCAAACCAGCCTTGATCTTCAGCTTCATCGGTTATGGTTTCAAGCTGATCAGCGCCAACCAATACCGCCTCTCCTTCGCTTGTTGTTATTGGCGCTGACGTTTCTGGCTTTATTGTTGAATTTACTTGTGAATTTATTTCTGCGTTGGCAGAAATAGCCGCATTCGCCTCCGTTAATGGGGCAGCAATAGCGGCATTGATGGCAAAAAAGCTGGCACAATTTACAATCAGTAGGCGAGTAACAAACGGACTAATTATTTTCATTTAACAGCGCACCTATTGCTGGTTCAATTGTGGCAGCGTCATTAATAGCTGCACCAGTGTCTGCAGCATTTTGAGGCTCTGTTTGTTCGCGAGTGTCTGGCAAGTCATCTAGCGGCGTTTGTTGATGGGTCAAATGAGGGTTTTCAGCTAAATGCTGCTTTAACAACTTATAATCCTCACGTTCATCATATTTAGCAATCTCTACAAACTGCAAATGGGTAAAGCCATCAAGCCATAATTCTTCTGGTACGTGGCTAAATGAACCTGCAAACTTTTTATCTACACTAATGTGCTGCACAGCCACTTCATCAAAGTTAATCCCAAAAAGCTCAACGGCTAATGATAAGTGTTGTGGTGATGCAGGCGCGTCGTAAACTGCTGCTACCTTGTCCCATTGATCACTCGCCTGAGCTTGCTCTTTACTGACCAAATAAGGTGATTGTTTGTCGCCGAGTAGGTAATGACGTTTAAGTAATACGAATTTATTTGGTAGTGGCTCGTTTGAGTCCCACCAGTCACCATCGATTGCCCTAAAGAGCGCATTGGTTTGCTCTTTAGATAAAGGCTCCAACCAAGCCAATGTGGCCGCTAACCAACCCGTCATATGATAATCATATTGCTGCTTGGTCATGGCTAAATTGTTGGTCAGGATTGCTAACGCAATTTTGGCTCCCAGCATGTTTGAATATAAATCTTCTAACGAATAAGCCGATACCGCTTCTGTCCATAAGGCAAAACTGCGATAACCATGCCACTGGGATATTTCATGGGCTTCAGCCATAGTAAAGGCTAAGCGTACCGCCATGGCCGCCGCTAACTCCCAACGGTCATCTGCCGATAAATAACTCACATCAAAAGCGGCAAGTTCAAAGGTTCTATGGCCAATTTCTAATGGTAATTCAATTGACTGTGCCTGACCCAGTTTAGGCTGAATAAGATAAAACAGGGCAATAGCATTATCAGCGGTATCACGCACATGGGCTAAATCAATAAAGCCGCCTTTACGGGTATAAAGCATGCCATTGTTTTCCATGCTCTTACCGCTATCAGGTGAGCCTTTTTCATAACTAAATGTACCGGCATCAAATGCATGTGCGCCAATATCCTCAAGCGCTACTGTGTTAGCGTGACGATAAAAAGGGATCGGTAATAACCCCATAGCGACTTTTTGGTCAAAACCAAAAGCACAACAAGGTCTGACACTGGCGGGCATTGAAAGTGCTGCATTTTCAGGAAGGGTAATATCTCTGACTAAGGCATTATCAGGTATATCATCTAAAGCGGCACTGACCGCAATATCTGTGGGTAATGCGCGCACTTGCCACTCATTACTAGAGCAAGCGCCTAAGGTCATAACTAAGCCTAAAAATGATATCGCTACGGGAATTTTTATGATTTTCATTGAATAAAAGCCCTGATTTCTTTATTAATTTGTTTAGGAAAGTCATTACTCAATCCGTGAACACCGTCAGGTATAACTATGATAGGTGCATTTAAAAACTCAGCAAAACGACGACCGTTATCTAATGGGAACACCACATCCTTTTCCCCCCAGATTAAGATGGTTGACGGTAAAGAGTCGGCAAATTCGTCGGGGTTTAATTGATCCCGATAAGCCGGCAAGGTGGTAATAAGAGATTCTTTTTGTGGCAGAGAGTCGGCAAAGTAATATTCATAAACCTGCTGGTCGATGAACGCTGGCATCCATGGATAATCAACGAAAGTTTTTTCAAGTAAACGTCTTACTCCAGGGCCATTCTTAGGCACAAAAACCGCTTCAGGCACATCGGCGCCAAAGCGCTTGGTCATTGCTAGCATATCTTCATCTGAAAATATCAGTCCTGGACTTGCTAGCATCACCACCTTATCCACTTTGGGCTCGTGGATCATTAAATCAAAAGTAACAAAACCGCCAAAAGAAATACCCACCAGGTTAACGCTGCTTAACGCTAATTGGCTTATCAACTGTTGCATAGCTTGGGTTTCACTACTGATAGTGGCAGGTGCAGCGCTATAGGACTCACCAAACCACAGTAAATCCGGCACTATTATTTGATAATCCTCACTCAAGTCGAGCATCATTTCATACCAGCTGGTCATGCCATTACCACCAAAACCATGTAGTAATAATAAAGTGGGTTTAGCGCTATCGCCCCCTTGCCAGTAATGTAGCTCTCCACCCTCTGCGAGTTCCAATTTATGGCGCTCAAAGCCATTGCTTCGTAGATTGTTTTGTTGGTAGTCATCAACCATTGCAACTAAGCTGCAACCGCTAAGTAAAAGAGCAAAAACACAGAAAGTTAAGAGCTTCATCTATATTAAAACCTATATCCAATACCTGCCATAAAACTAGTACGAGTTCCAATACCGCCCTCAAGCAGTAAATCAAACCCTTTACCCAACTCAATTTGGCCACCAATTAAGCCATTCCATTTATCGGCTAAATGCTGGTTCACTTCAAATTTAGCACCAGGAATAGGCACGCCAATATCCTGTAAAAAACCACTGAAGGTTTGCTCAACATTTTGGTACATTCCGCCAATCCAAATTTGGGTATCGTGACCATGAATATCAAAACGGTAACCAACCCTTGGTGAAACAACAATTGAACTGATTTCACCTTCTAAAATATCTAAATCTGTATTGGTATAATTAACATCGAGCAAGGCAAACCAGTTACCAATACCGCCAACAATGGTGCCACCGGCGCCATAGGTTAAGCCTTCAAAATTTAAGGCAAAGTCAAAAGGAGCGGTTTCTACCGGCTTAAATGGAGGAGGAAGATCTAAGTTGACCGTGACATTTGCAATACTACTACCTGAGGTTTTACCAATAATGCCGTATAAATTTAAAAAAGGCAGCACCCACATATCAGCACGAAAGGTAATTGTTTCTGACTCTTGAATCGCTTCACTGCCTTTAATTGAGACAATTTCATCAAGCAGACCTAATCCCGAGAAACTGACATTTTCTACCACCAATGGCTGATCCATATTCATATAGGTCACCCCTATGCCATACGGCTTAGGTAACTCATAGCCTAAATCAATGGCATCTTGTGCCCAAATAGGAAAAACTCGGTCATATTTAGGCTGAACTTCGATAGCTTCATCCGCAGCTTCTGTAACCGACTCGTTAACGGACGCATTCACGTTTGCTTGAGTGACAAAAGCAGTAAAACCTAAAAAAATACCTGATAAAACTCTTAACATCATGTAGGGATATCCTTGAATAACCATGATTCAGTAATAGGCTATAAACTGAATAAATTCAACTTTAGCTATTATAGCGTACTGACAATAAAGCGTTGATATTTCGTACAAAAATACCAAGCTGCGCATAGTAGAGACGGAAGCTGAAATTATATTAAAAGCCGTCAATATAAAAATAAATTCATTTAAAGATAAGCACTTAATACGCAATTTCTCCATCAGGTTTACAGTCATAATGTTTTTGAATATAAAAACAAACAAATCTATAACAAACCTAATAACCTTGTTGAGACGCGATTGTTAGAAATGGTTATTAATTAACGCTGCAACTCATTGTCGCAGCCTCTGAAATCGTAATTACCACTCTTTTATGAATTTCAAAATTAGTAATATAACCGCACTCACCTGCGATGATCTCGCCACTATCAAGCTCTATGTGATAACGATATGCGCCATCTAACTGCGCTAAATCATAATACAGGGTGTTAGTATGCATGGCGGCGATGTCACCAAAGTCTAAGCGGCTATGGGGAAGTTTTACCACCGCGGATTCAACACCTTGAGCTGATTGATTACTGAGGGTCAAACTGGGACTGAGATATAAGTACGACCAATATATTAATAAAATAAGCCCGCATAATAATATCGACACTTTGGCAAATAGTGCCCTCCAGCCAGTCACGACCTTAAGTTTATTACCCTTTGCAAAAACCATTTAGACTTTGGTTCCTTTCACTGTAAACACTAAAGGCACTGAGTTACCTTTAACAATAGAATGAAACTGATTAGGCGCTTGCTCTATCAAATTTTCAAAGCAGTTATAGGGGCTAAATGGATACTCGTTAAGACTATCAATTCTGATCCCTGCTTTGATTAGCGCATTAATAACATCACTTAATGAATGCGGCCAAGTCAGCATAGTTTGTGGTGTCGAAGCTGTTGATTGCGGTGAAGATGCAGACTCGAAATTACCATGTGATTCGGTATAACTACCCTCAACCACCACATCAGCCTCAGTTTTATGAAAATAACTATAACCTTCTAAAACATCCTGTAGTGGATGAAACTCAGCCATATAAAAACAGCCACCCTGCTTTAAACTCTTGGCAATGATATTAGCCCAGCGCTCTAGACAAGGTAGCCAACAAATGGTGCCGTAAGATGTGAACACAATATCAAAATCAGTGACTTTCTTACCGGTGAATTGGGGTAAACTTTGATCGCCAAATTGATACACATCTGCGCAAATAAACTCGGCTTTTAGCTCACATTGCAATGCAAGAGCATTGGCTTTAGCAATAGCGACATCTGATAAATCAACCGCTGTAACAATGGCACCTTTACGAACCCAAGATAAACTATCAAGACCAAAATGGCATTGCAGGTGTAATAAAGATTTTCCACTAACATCAGTAAGTTCAGCGGTTTCAATTTCGGTTAATGAAGATTTTCCCTTCAAAAAACCAGCCACATCATAAAATGATGAATCGAAATGCACTTTTGCTCTTTCATTCCAAGCAAGCTTGTTAATTGAAACATAATCCTGCATAAAAACCTTGTAAGTCATTATTAATATTGTTTATTTTTCACAACATACCATCTGTAATTACTGGCTAGCTAACTACACACCAAATAAGTCACAACCAGAACACAATTTACAAACATTATGCCTAGAAATATTTCTTACGGATATAAAAAAAGCCGACAATTAATTGTCGGCTAAAAGGGGAATGACTCGATTTATTAACTTAGAGTAAACTTCTGCACTTGTTGTGACATTTCCGCCGCATCTTCTAACAAAGTTTCATTTAGCTGGCTCAAAGATGTCGCTATAGTTTATGTTTGGCTATAAATTTCACTGATTTGCATGGCATTTCTATTCACCTCTTCTGCCACTGCAGCTTGCTCATGTGTCGCAGAAGCAATTTGTTGGTTCATGCTTTCAATGGTATCAATATGGCTAACAATTTGATGCAACTCATTACCTGCCGCTTCAACTTCAATGACGCTTTCATCAGCGCTCAGCATGCCTCGTTGCATCGTTTGCACCGCTAATTGCGCGCCCGTTTTTAATCGTTCGGTCATGCGTTTAATATCATCTGTTGATGACTGTGTTCTTTGGGCCAGTGTTCTCACCTCATCAGCAACAACAGCAAAACCACGTCCTTGCTCGCCCGCCCTTGCTGCTTCAATTGCTGCATTAAGTGCAAGTAAATTCGTTTGTTCTGAAATAGCACTAATGACTTCTAAAATGCCCGCAATAGACTGAACATCTTGATCTAAGGTCTTTATCGCTATTGATGCTTCGTTGATTTCACCTGCAAGGTGTTTAATTGAAGTAACCGTTTTTGAAACACCAACATTACCGATATTTGCCTCTTTATTGGCTAAAGTTGACGCATCAGATGCTTCTACGGCATTGGCTGCAATTTGCGTCACTGTAGCACTCATTTCCGTCATCGCAGAGGCTACCTGTTCAGCTTCTGAGTGACCTTTTTCGACATCTTGTCTCATGGTGCTAGCATAGTTATTAACTTGCTCAACCACATTAACAAGCTGACTAGCATTGTGTCTAACTTGACAAATAACACTCTCAAAATCAGACATCATCGCATTAAAGGCTTTTGCTAGCTGACCAAACTCATCGGTTGAGTCATGCTCAATGCGAGTACTTAAATCAAAATGATGCCCTGCATGGGTCACTTTATTAAATAATTGACTTAAACTGCGATTCAAATATCTAGAGATAGATAGACTCAGCCAGGCTAACAATAATATTGATACCGTTAATGCAATGAACGAGCTCCACATTTGTTGAGTCGCAGTGCTCAGTTTGCGCTGGGTTAGTGTCACGAGTTCATTGGCGAGGTATTGCTCAAATTTGGCAAATTGATTAATTCGGTTAGTGGATATTCTAAACCAAGTTTCAGGTTGCTGATTTTTAATGTCTGTCGCATCTTGTTAAAATGCAATTTGACGCATAGCCTCGACAGCATTCGCTTCATTAGAGCGATTATCTTGTTCAAAGCGCGCATTCGTATTGCTGGTCGCTAACGCAGAAAAACGTTCTGCATAGGTTTTTTGCTCAGCCACTAAAGTCACAAATTTAGCATAGCCGCCAGCCTTAAATCCTTGCTGGCCAAAGGTTGAACTCATTACTGCCCGCTCAATACCTGCACGTTCCTTTAATTGTAAAAAAGCACTAAATGAGGCCAGCTTCAAAGATAATTCACTAATGCTACTTTGCACTGCAGTTTCATCAACCACGGATAATAGGGTTTTATTTAAATCTGAATAATATTTCACTTCTTCAGCCACTGAGATACTCAGGTCATCTACCGAGCGGCGCATACTTTGAAGTTGTTGTAGTTGCGATTCTATTTGTCTTAATGTTGAACTGATTTTTGCAGGAAAGTGCTCTGCAGCTGGAATACTCGAAAAGTTAGACACTTGTTGGTCTGTCATTGAGCGTTGCTGAGGTAAATCCTGAGCAAATGATTGACCTTTAGAGCCCAGAAAACCTGCACTCATGCCACGCTCCTTTTGTAATTCATGTACTAGGGCGCTGTTGATAACGGCCAGTTCACTTAACGAAAGTACCGTATTAAGCTCTGTTTGTATTTCATATTTATTGTGCACAAACATGTCACCATAAATTAAACAGATTAACAGTGGAGGAATAATTAATAGTGAAAGTTTGAGTCGAGTATTGAGATCGATAATCCATTTCATGACAGCTGTGACCCTTAAGAAGTGTGTTATGTTTCTAATTGAAATTACATTCATTAATGTAACTACAGCGACAGGATTTTCTAAAATATGTATTCTAAAATTCTAAAATTTATAATTATCTTTTTTAGGCAAAAAAAAACCTGTAAATCGCTTTACAGGTTTTCGGCTTAATGTAAAAAACTTTAATTAATTATCCTTCAACGCCTTTACTGGCAAGGAACTCATCATAAGTACCTTTAAAGTCATTGATGCCATCAGCAGTAATTTCAATGATGCGTGTTGCTAGTGACGATACAAATGCACGGTCATGAGACACAAACATTAATGTACCTTCATACAATTCTAATGCATTGTTTAATGACTCGATTGATTCCATGTCCATGTGGTTAGTTGGTTCATCAAGTAATAAGATATTTGGCTTTTGCATGATGAGCTTACCAAAGTACATACGACCCTTTTCACCACCAGATAACACTTTAACTGATTTTTTAATGTCGTCTGAGCCAAATAACATGCGGCCTAAGATGCCACGTACTGATTGGTCGTCATCTTCAGGTTTACGCCATTGGCTCATCCAGTCAAATAAGGTCATATCATTAGCAAAATCAGCTTCATGATCCTGCGCGTAATAACCAATGTTACTGTTTTCAGACCATTGAACCGTACCTGCATCTTGCGGGATGTCATGCACTAAAGTACGTAATAAGGTGGTTTTACCCACACCGTTATCACCTAAGATAGCAACACGCTCGCCAACTTCAACCATCAGGTCAAGTTTGCTGAATAATGGCTTATCAAAGCCTTTCGCTAATTGCTCAACCACTAAAGCATTACGGAATAATTTCTTTTCTTGCTCAAAACGAATGAACGGATTCACACGGCTTGAAGCCTTGATATCCTCAAGCTTAATCTTGTCAATTTGCTTAGCACGAGATGTTGCTTGCTTAGCTTTTGAAGCGTTAGCAGAGAATCGTGCTACGAAACCTTGTAGCTCAGCAATTTGGGCTTTTTTCTTAGCATTGTCAGATTGTAAACGCTCACGAGCTTGCTGGGCTGCCATCATGTATTCATCGTAGTTACCTGGGTAAACACGTAGTTCACCGTAATCGATGTCAGCCATATGGGTACAAACTGAGTTCAAGAAGTAACGGTCATGGGAAATAATCACCATGGTACTGTTACGTTGGTTAAGCATTTCTTGTAACCAGCGAATGGTGTCGATGTCCAAGTTGTTGGTTGGTTCGTCAAGTAGCAAAATATCTGGATCAGAGAACAAGGCTTGAGCCAAAAGTACACGCAGTTTAAAACCTGGTGCGATTTCACTCATTAGGCCAAAGTGCTGGTCTACACCAATACCTACGCCCATTAATAAATCACCAGCACGAGATTCAGCGGTATAACCGTCCATCTCAGCAAATTCCATTTCAAGCTCAGCGACTTTAATGCCGTCTTCTTCACTCATTTCTGCGAGTGAATAAATGCGGTCACGCTCTTGCTTCACTTCCCACAACTCTTTGTGGCCCATGATAACGGTATCAACCACTGAGAACTCTTCATAAGCAAATTGATCTTGATTCAATTTACCAAAACGTTCACCAGGATCGATTGATACATTACCGCTTGTTGGCTCAAGATCGCCAGTAAGGATCTTCATGAAGGTTGACTTACCACAACCGTTTGCACCAATTAGACCGTAGCGATTACCGCCACCGAATTTGACAGAGATATTTTCAAATAACGGCTTGCTGCCGAACTGCATGGTGATGTTGTTGCTGTATATCACGTAGGAGATTCCATTAGTTTTTGGACGAAAAATTGTCGCGATTATACATTATTCGACTCAAGCTTTACAGCCAGAATATTGATTGATTTATTTTTGCCTATTTGTCAGATTGTTGCAGTAGCTATACTCATGATTAACTCAAGATGTAATCTAAACTGAGCTAACGTTAGCCTTTCACAATTTCGATTAATCTTGTAATAAACAACTTAACTGATTCAGCCGTTTCAAACTTAAAAGCTAAACCATAGTGGCTTTCTTTTAAGCTTTTATGGCGACGAGTCGGGAAACGGGTCATCTGCGCATTATGGTGATAGTCATATTGTGCATGTACCCCGTCTAATGTGGCTAACTCACCAGAGAACACTTCAAAAGCCGGGCGAATAATGAGTACCGGAGTGTTGCTGTCAATATGTAAATACACCGGCTCTTTAAGCTTAGGCAGCATGTATTCGGTAACATTACTAATGGTGAAATTGGTACGGCAATCTAATTCATTTAATGCTGTGCGCATATCTTCTTGGCTAATAATCATTTCTTTTCGCTTGAGTAGTAAGGGCAATGACGCTAACTGTAATGCCAAATCAACAAAAAGCCTCGAAGTTTCGTTCGAGGCTTAGATATAAATCACTGACTTAGATTAAGTTTAACTGGGTTAAAATATAATCCAAACCACCAGTAATTGCTGCCACTTGGGCATCATTACATTCTTGGTCATTGACCAATGGGCTATCAGGATACACTTCAGTGGTGGTATTATAGTGATTGTTTGTCATCCCCGCACATAAGCCAAGCTTTTTAGTTGGGTAGTTAATGACCCCAAACTGCTCAATATCAACACCAATTAACTGACCATTATCATCTGGGGCAATATGGGTTACTTTGGCTACCGACTCAATAATCGCCTGTTGAAAGTCAGGAGTTGGATTTTCTGAGTCACCAACCAAATAAAAACCATCTGGAATAACGCCTTTTTCATAGTCTTTGCCATCACGAGCTGATAATGCGGGGCGAAATTCTAGCTCGTCAGTATCTGTGGTTTCATGCAAATCAATATGGGCATAAACGTCACCAAGGCTAGCTACAAATGCCATTAAATCTGCCGATTCATTGGCTGGGCTGTCAGCATAAAAAGAACGGTTTGGGTCCACTGCGTATGGGTTCCAGCGATTAATTGTTTCATAACCCCATGGGCTCACACACGGCGCTACCGCAATATTAAAGTATTGGCTGTAATGCTCAGCCTGAGTCGCTAAAAACTGAATCGCGCCATGTACGCCACTGGTTTCATAACCATGAACACCGCCAGTTACTAAGATAGTTTTTTTGCTGCTATCCCAATGTTTAGATTTAAATGCAAATAGCGGATATTTGTCGGCATCATAAGCTAGAGCACCATATTGCACTTGTTCAAAGCGTGAGGCTAAAGGCGCTAATTTTGTTAGCACTTCTTGTTGATAGCTACGTTTAATGGTTACTTGGGCAAGCCACTGGGCCTTTTCTTGTGCATTCCAAGGTTTGCCTGGGGTGCCAATGGGGAAACTTGACATAAAAAATACCTTATTTGCTGTCTTTCTCTTATTCATTGCTTTGAATCCTATCGCAATGTCAGCACAATTTCTATTTAAGTGGTGGTTCATTTGCGGATAACAGGGTGTTCGCAGCTAGGTAAATGATAACCACAAACGTCAGTAACGAAAAACTGCCATTAGGGCTAAATACCCATTGCCGCCAATAAAATAAGCTATCTACCTGTTGCGGTTATAACGCGAGGAGTTATTTATTGGTAAAGGTAAATTTGTTTTTAAGCCAACTAAGACTGGCAATTTGCTGTGTTTTCGTTAGGCCAAAGTAAATACAAACCCATGGGCAAATTAATAAAAACCAAGGTAATGCTGCTGTTGGTACGCCACTAAAAAAGAAATACAAAAAGCCGCCATACATGACGATAACCCCAATAATGCCCACCACTAACATGACTTTTTTCATCAAACTTTCTAAGCGTACAATATTCACAACTATCCTTACTGTCATTGAGCACTGCCGAGATGCAGCTTTATTTCGATTGAAATAAACTAAGGCAAAAAATATAACCACAGGGTAACATTTTTAGAAACCCAGAAAAACTTATCTCTTTGCTTTTGTGCTCGCCTAAGCTGTAACCCGCCACCTAAATTAACCAATATAAATAAACGCTTATAATCTTGTGTGCGCATACTTGCGGTTCAAAAACAAAAAATCCCTACCAGAAAACCGGCAGGGATTAATACTATTAATGAGCCAATATTATTATCGCTAATGAGACTAATATTGTTATCGCTAATGCGACTAATATTGTTATCGCTAATGCGACTTAAAGGCGAATACCGCCATCAATTTCAAACACACGGCCATTAACGTAATCATTCTCAACGATAAATTTAACCGTTGATGCGATTTCTTCAGCTTGACCTAAACGCCCAACTGGCACCATTTTCTCCATTCGCTCTAGGGCTTCTGGTTTCATTGCTGCAGTCATTTCAGTGGCAATCACACCAGGTGCTACCGCTGCGCTACGGATATTATAACGGGCTAGTTCTTTCGCCCAACCTACGCTCATGGCAGCCACACCCGCTTTAGAAGCTGAGTAGTTAGACTGACCCATGTTGCCTGCTTTAGCGACACTTGAGATATTAATAATCACCCCAGGCTTCGCGGTTTCAATCATCACAGCCGCAGCTTCACGGCCACACAGGAAAGTACCGGTTAAGTTGACATTGATAACTGACTGGAATTGCTCATATGACATACGGTCAGTAACCTTGCCATCTTTTGCCTTAACCATTAAGCCATCACGCAAGATCCCAGCGTTGTTGATAAGAATATTAACCTGACCAAAATCTTCACGGATGAAATTAAACCCCGCCACCACATCTTCTTCATCGGTGATATCTAACGCATAGCCTTGCACTTCAGTACTTGCACCTAAATCAGCACAAGCACGTTCTAGCTTTTCTTGATCAACATCGATAAGTGCTAATCTTGCGCCTTGGGCGGCAAACTCTTGCGCCATAGCCAGACCTAACCCACCTGCACCGCCAGTAATGACAACAACTTTATCTTTAATTTCCATTAACTGGATCCTTTCTCTATTTATTTAGTGTTTTGCATACTCACATTCCGGCGCGGTTGAATGGCTCAACCAGCCTTCAAGCAGCTGTTATTTATCTTCATCTGCTTTAGCAAACTGTTCAAAAATACTTGAAAAATCACGGCGACCATTGCCTTGACGGGCATGGTTAACATATAAACTGCGCGCCAATGCCCCCATAGGAGTGCTGGAATTCGATGCCAGCGATGCTTGCTGTGACAAGCCTAAATCTTTCACCATCAAATCAACCATAAAGCCGCCCTGATAATCATTTGAAGAAGGCACATTGTCCATTACATCAGGGCACGGGTTGTATTTTTCGAGGGTCCAGTTGCCGCCGCTACTGACTTTCATGATATCAGATAACACTTTAGGGTCTAAACCATTATCAATACCTAGCTGCAAAGATTCACTGGTGCCGACCATTAATACTGATAACAGCATATTATTACAGATTTTGGCAATTTGGCCTGCGCCTGCCGCACCTGCATGAAAAATATTAGCCCCCATAACCGTTAATACTGTTTGCGCTTTATCATAGGCGTTATCACTGCCACCACAAATGAATGTTAGTGTGCCAGCGGCTGCGCCCGCTGTGCCGCCTGACACTGGCGCATCCATAAACTCAATGCCTTTGGCTGCAGCTTGTGCCCCAACCGTTTGCGCCGTGCCAGCATCTATGGTGGAGCAATCAATTATTATGGCATCTTTAGCGACCACATCCAGCAAGCCTTTGTTGTCATCATCGCCAATATATAAACTGTGTACATGCTTACCTGCAGGCAACATGGTAATGATATAATCTGCTGCTGCCGCTGCGCCGCAAGCGGTTTTTGCGCTTAACGCGCCCTGTTTAGTTAATGCCTCAACCGCCGCTGGTACTAAATCAAATACCGTGACTGTCATGCCTGCTTTAATTAAATTGGCTGCCATTGGGCCGCCCATATTACCTAAACCAATAAATGCTACTGTTGCCATGATAAATTCCTTTTAGATGTCTTTTAGCTAGATGCCTTTTACTTAGATGCCTTTTAACGGATGGTCATCGGCTTGCCAAGGTGATGTCAGCAATTGGGTCACTGCTTCTGCGGTCACTTCACTTGCATGACTAAATCGCCATTGTGGATTGCGATCTTTATCAATGAGTAATGCCCTTACCCCTTCACAAAAATCGCCATAGGAGCAGCAATTGACGCTAATACCTAGCTCCCACTTAAAGCACTCTGCTAATGTTTTATTCGTACCTAAGTTGGCTTGAGCAAAAATTAAAAACCAACTTAATGGGCTACCTTTTAAAGCCGTTTTTTGAGCCCGTTTAAGCCAATCTAATTCAGTGTCTAAACTGGTGAGTTGATGATGCACCTCTTCAATTTCACCCGACATTAATTGATCAATCTCAGTTTGAAATTGCTCAAGTGGGCTTTGGCCTATTTTAGCTGTGGTATTTTGTTGCTGGGTATTTAACACCATACTTAGCTGCTGATGATTTAACTCAGCATCATCGCTCCAACTGACGTCAGCAAGGGCATCAAATAACGGCTGTTTATCATCGCTTGCTAAAAAGTGATTGCCCAGTCCAACATGCAAAGCATCGGCGGCGTTCATGTTATAAGCGGTTAAGCCTAAAAATAAGCCTAATTTACCCGGCATACGATTTAAGAAATAACTGCCGCCTACATCAGGGTACAAACCTATGGATATTTCAGGCATGGCAATGCGGCTTCGCTCTGTCACCACTCGGTGACTGCCACCCGCCATTAGCCCTAAACCGCCGCCCATAACAATGCCATCGCCCCACACCAGCACTGGTTTACCAAACTGATGTAGTAAATAATCTAATTGATACTCTTGGGTGAAAAAATCGCATGCTTCTGCAGTCATGGTATTAGGATTAGCAATCGATGCATGGTAAATCGCCCTGACATCACCGCCAGCGCAAAAGGCTTTATCCCCTGCGCCATCAAGCACAACAAAAGCAATATCATCATTTTGCTGCCAAGCAAGCAGCTGCTTGGTCATGGCATTGACCATGTCTAAATTCAAGGCATTTAAGGCCTTTTCAATATTAAGGGTTACCACCCCAATTGATTTACCAGACAGGGTCCCTAGAGTTTGAAATATTACATCTTGAGTCATTAGCTATTATTCCAATTCAGTATATTGTTTTACAGCTTATTAAGGCTTATTTTCCGGTAATCCAAGCTATCATTGCGACTAGGGTAAATACCCATGTTGGCTAATTTCATTAGCCAACATAAAGCGCTTGGCTAGTAACTGTTACAAAATAGCGTGCGCATTTTCATCTAGCAAACGACGAGCAATAATTAAGCGCATGATTTCATTAGTGCCTTCAAGAATTTGATGTACCCGCACATCTCTAAAATGACGCTCTAATGGGTACTCACGAATATAGCCATAACCGCCGTGAAGTTGCAGGGCGTTATCACACACTTGAAAACCAATGTCGGTAGCAAATCGTTTTGCCATTGCGCAGTAAGCTGTGGCTTCTGGATCTTTTGAATCTAATTTGAAAGCAGCTAAGCGCACCAACTGCCTTGCAGCGACTAACTCTGTCGCCATATCAGCTAACTTAAACTGTAATCCTTGAAATGCCGCAATGGGCTTACCAAACTGCTTACGTTCATTCATGTATTCTGTGGCACGGCTCAGCGCAGCTTGCGCTGTACCGATAGAACAAGTGGCGATATTAATACGACCGCCATCGAGGCCCTTCATGGCAAAAGTGAAACCTTGGCCTTCTTCACCGAGTAAATTAGCCACTGGCACGCGGACATTTTCAAAGGTTATTGAACGTGTTGGCTGGGCATTCCAGCCCATTTTGTCTTCGGCTTTACCATAGCTTACACCAGCAGTATCTGCTGGAATAGCTATAGCTGAAATACCTTTTGCGCCCGCTTCGCCTGTACGGCACATCACTACTAATAGCTCAGTTTCACCCGCACCAGAAATAAACACTTTTGAGCCATTAATGATGTAATCATCACCATCACGAACCGCTTTAGTCGCAAGTGATGCAGCGTCACTGCCTGCACCCGGCTCTGTTAGACAATATGATGCGAGTAATCGACCTGTGGTTAGACCTTCAGACCACTGCTGGCGCAATGTTTCACTACCCCAAGTGGTGACCATCCATGTGGCCATATTATGAATAGTCAACATGGCGGTAGTTGCTGTGCAGCCTTGTGATAACTCTTCAAAAATAATCGACGAATCTAATCGGCTTAGCCCCATTCCACCTTCTGACTCAGGCGAATACAAAGAGCAAAAACCTAGCTCGCCAGCCTTGTGAATTACATCCTTTGGAAAGTAATGCTCTTCATCCCATTTTGCGGCAAAGGGTGCCAGCTCATCTGCGGCAAATTGACGGGCTAATTCTGCGAATTGGCGTTGGTCTTCGGTTAAATTAAAGTCCATGGTGTTAATCCTTTTACTATGACTCTTTAGGTCATTTTATGGCTAAACAATCCTGTGCTTTTATGTGAGCGTGTTTGCAAAAACTGAGTGACTTTTGCAAACTGATTTTTACTAAATGCTTATAGCTAACCGCATTTTAGTTACACGCTATTTGGTTACACGCACAGTGATCATTAAGTGAGTCTTGTGGTTTGCTTGTCTGAATAATTAACTGGTCTTCTCCCATCAGAAGACCAGTACATTTACTTAAGATTGATGCTCATATTCGGGCCACTCACCACTTCGTCATCAAACCATCGTGAAGTGATGGTTTTAGTTTCAGTGTAAAAACGCACCGCTTGTTTACCGTAAGCGTGCTGATCGCCATAGAAACTGCCTTTCCAACCGGTAAATGAGAAGAATGGTAATGGCACAGGAATTGGCACGTTAATGCCCACTTGGCCCACTTCGATGTGGTGTTGATACTTACGCGCTGCACCGCCGGATGCGGTAAAAATTGAAGTGCCGTTACCATATGGACTGTTATTGACTAACTCAATGGCGTCATCAAGGTTGTCAGCTTCCATGCAGCACAATACAGGACCGAAGATCTCTTCTTTATAAATGCTCATATCGGTAGTGACTTTGTCGAACATGGTTGGACCAATCCAGTTACCTGACTCATAGCCCTCAACCGTAAAGTCGCTACCATCGAGTAAACAGTCCGCGCCTTCAGCTTTACCTTGGGCAATAAGCTTAAGTACACGCTCTTTGGCAGCGGGGCTAATAACTGGGCCATAGGCGGCATTGTCATCATTCCATAAACCTGGGCGTACTTTTGCTAGTGCTTCTTTAAGCTCTGGGATCCACTCTTTAGCAGCGCCAACAAATACTGCCACTGAAATCGCCATACAACGTTGACCAGCAGCGCCAACTGATGCGCCAACCATGTTATTGATCACTTGCTGCTTATTAGCATCAGGCATGATCACGCAGTGGTTTTTCGCGCCAGCAAAGGCTTGAACACGCTTTAAGTTATCAGTAGCCGTTTTGTAAATGTATTGCCCTACAGCCACAGAACCAACAAATGAAATCGCTTTAATGTCAGGATCTGCCAACAAAATATCCACCGCGGTTTTATCACCATGAATAAGCTGCAGCACGCCTTTGGGCGCGCCCGCTTCAACAAACAATTCAACTAAACGCTGCGGCGTCATTGGATCTTGTTCTGAAGGCTTTAAAATAAAGGTATTACCGCAAGCAATCGCTAACGGGAACATCCATAACGGGATCATCGCCGGGAAGTTAAACGGGGTAATACCCGCACACACCCCTAATGGCTGGGTGTAGCTATAAGTATCAATATTACGCGCCACATTCTCAACGGTTTCGCCCATTAACATTGAGGCGATATTACAAGCATGCTCTGCCACTTCAATACCACGCCAAACATCACCTTTTGCATCTTCAAAGGTTTTACCGGTTTCTTGGGCCAGAATAGTGGCGATTTCATCGTGATGCTCTTTTAAAAGGTGTTGATAACGGAGCATTACGCGAGCACGCTCTGACACAGGTACTTCTTTCCACGTAGTGAATGCTTGTTTTGCACTGTCTATGGCTTGATTAACTTCTGCAACCGTAGCAGCGTTAATATTGGCAATAACGCTGTTGTTAGCTGGGTTAGTAACATCAATGTTTTGACTACCTGTACCTTCGGTGAATTCACCGGCAATATAATGTTTAACTTGTATGGTCATCTTGCTTCCTAAATCCTGTTACAGATTATTGTTGAGCCCCAAAGCTCTTGAGTAATAATAAGCACCAACCAAGCTGTTATTGTTAGCATCACTCTATGATGATTCTTTGCCATAGCCTTTACTGGTGCTTATTTGTTGTTAATAACGCCAACATCAAAAGTGACGCAATTAACAACGAGTCTTGTTAAATCTTAATCAATTACAACGAGGTTAAACTTCAATCGCCATAGCAGTTGCTTCGCCGCCGCCAATACATAATGACGCCACACCTTTAGCGGTGCCTTTAGCCAAACCTTTAGCTTGTAGCGCATGGATGAGGGTCACTAATACACGGGCGCCAGAACAACCAATTGGATGACCTAATGCACACGCTCCGCCATAGATGTTCACTTTATTGGCATCAAGTTGTAGCTCTTGGATTGCTAACATGGTCACCATGGCAAAGGCTTCGTTGATTTCAAATAAATCAACATCTGTTTTTGCCCAGTTAACCTTGTCGAATAATTTGTTCATCGCGCCCACTGGCGCTGTGGTAAACATTGATGGCTCTTGTGAGTGAGTGCTATGGCCTTTAATCGTGGCCATCACTTCCAAGCCTAATGACGCTGCCTTTTCTCGGGTCATTAGCATTACTGCTGCGGCGCCATCAGAAATCGAGCTTGAGTTGGCGGCGGTAATGGTGCCGTCTTTAGTAAATGCGGGGCGCAATGTCGGGATTTTTTCAGGGCGGGCATTGCCAGGTTGCTCATCGGTATCAACGGTCACATCTCCACGGCGATTTGCAATGGTAATTGGCACAATTTCAGCTTTAAACGCACCTGAATCAATCGCTTTATTGGCTTTTTCAAGTGAGCTTAAGGCAAAGTTATCCATTTGCTCTCGGGTGAGGCCGAAATCATCTGCAGTTTTTTGCGCGAATGTGCCCATAGCGCCGCCAGTGTAGGCATCTTCTAATCCATCAAGAAACATATGGTCTAACACTTTGCCATGCCCCATACGCATACCGCCGCGCGCTTTATCAAGTAAATATGGCGCTTGACTCATACTTTCCATACCACCAGCAATAACCACTTCGCTGCTGCCAGACTTAATTGCATCATGAGCTAACATCACGGTTTTCATGCCTGAACCACAAACCTTATTCACGGTTGTTGCGCCAACACTCAAAGGTAGGTCAGCGCCCAATGTCGCTTGTCTTGCTGGCGCTTGACCTAAGCCTGCCGGTAATACACAACCCATAAACACTTCATCAATTAAATCAGTATTGATTTGAGTTTGATTGACTAAGCCTTTAATTGCATTGGCCGCTAAGGTTGGCGCTGGTACGGCTGATAGTGCGCCTTGAAAGCCCCCCATTGGGGTGCGTTTAGCTGCAACAATGACAATATCTTGGGGTGATTGGTCTGTACTCATAACTTCTCCGGTCTAAACTGCTGGTAAGTAAGCGGACAAAATCAGCAAAAATGTGATCTAGTTCAACTATAAAATAATAGTTACACTCTGACGTTTACGCTAACGTAAAGCAAGTGGTTTGAATGTGATTATCAATAGTGAATATTTTATGAGTGTCACTGAAGATTTACATCAAGCGTAAAGCCCTGATTTAAAATAGCTAAAATGTAATAAATCCCACTAAAAAAGTCATAGCCAGCGTTAAATTATCAAGGTGTTTTTGAGGAGATTTGCCATAAAAAAGGGCGATATCGAAAACGATATCGCCCTTTTTATTAATACTTGTAGCATGATGTTTGGCCGAATTTACGCCATATTTTGTTTAAACACCTTAATCAATCTGTGATTAGCTTTTCAATTCCCACGGCGTTCTTGCGCTCATATCTGATAAATCATAAGGCGTAAGCTGGTAAACATAGTAGTTAAGCCAGTTGCTCACTAACAAACTGCCATGACTGTGCCAGCGAGCAATGGGCTCTTGGCTTGGATCATTATCACGATAGTAGTTGCTCGGTATATTAGGGTTGATACCTAAGCCAACATCTCGCTGATATTCATCATTTAAAGTAGGTTTTTGATACTCAGGATGCCCCATCACAAACAGGTTACGATTATTGCGGCTAAGCACAATATAGGCCCCAGCTTCAGCAGATTCAGCTAGCACTTCAACATCAGAATGTTGGTGTAAATCGTTAATATTCACTTCAGCATAACGTGAATGCGGCGCAAAAAACTCATCATCAAAACCGCGTAGTAATGGATGCGGCTCGTTGGTACGACTATGGTTAAACACCCCCGAACGCTTTTGCTCAAGTAAACTGCGATTAATACCATATAAATGAAACAAACCTGCATGCGCCGCCCAGCATAGAAACAATACTGAAGTAACATGTTCTTGAGACCAATCAATAATTTCTTTAATGTGATCCCAATACACCACATCTTCAAAATCCAGCTGCCCAAGTGGCGCACCGGTAATAATTAACCCATCATAATTGTTCGTTTTAACCGCTTCAAAATCCCGATAAAAAGCATTCATATGATCGACAGAAGTATGCTTAGATGCTTTGTCATGAATACGCAATAGGTCAACATCCACTTGCAGCGGGGTATTACCTAATAAGCGCAATAGTTGCGTTTCGGTTTCAATTTTATTGGGCATTAAATTTAGAATTAATACCCGCATAGGTCGAATATCTTGATTTGCAGCGCGAGTTTCCGACATCACAAAGATATTTTCAGACTCTAAGATTTCAGCTGCAGGTAAATCATCTGGAATTCTAACCGGCATAGGAGCACCTTTTTAATACAAAATAACCCAGTGCATAGCCATGAAACGACTAGCCACCGACTTTATTAACAATCACATTTATGGGCTGTGTCTCATTGACATCAATGCTATACGCTTGTGTATTGATAAACCACAGCTTGCCATTTACTTCTATTCGCGCCCCAATTTAGTAACTATGACCAGCAATAAATTGGTCTGCAGCTATTTGAAACTCAAATGCTTGCGGCGCGTTCACTTGTTGGTACACTTTTTCAGCGATAACAATCGCTTTGGTATCTTGCAAAGACACATCCTTCACTTGCACCGTGAGTATTGCGTTGTCTGGCAATGCCATGCGCTCGCGATAACTCACATCACCACTTATAGACACTAAATGATCTACAGAGCTGCAGCCGAATAATCCGCCTAGCAGCATTAAAGAAATACATGCTTTGCTGATAAATGCTTTGATGATGTTCATATATCCTGTCCTTATAATACATTAAGACTTCTAGAAGTCTATACGTCTCATATTGAATAATATTCTTGCTTGTTATCCCTCGCAGTTGTTTTTATCATAGGCCATCATTTCGTCGTCTAAAAGCACATGACTACAGCAAACGCAATAATAGTGGGCGCTAGCTCACACCTTAGTAAAGAAATCGCCCGTCAATTAGCCGAGCAGAAAGTTTCTCTAGTGCTATTTGTACAAGATCCCGATGCCATGGCCGAGTTTGCCGCAAGCTTACCGACAAAAGTTGATGTGCTACCGTTAGATATTGAAAATCCAACAGCCATTATCAGCCAGCTTGAAAAAGTATGGTTAAGCCTTGAAGGCGCGCATTTAGTGTTAGTGAATACTGGACTTAATGGCTACAGTGAAGCACTGCCTTGGGAAATCGAACAAGATATCATTGACGTCAATGTGCGTGGTTTTGCCGCAATTTGTAATACCACCTTTCGATTAATGCGCGAGCAAGGCTATGGTCAAATTGCTGCAATCAACTCTATTGCCGGTTTACGTGGCGGCCCAAGTGTGGCCTATCATGCATCAAAAGCCTTTGCAGAAAATTACCTTGAAGGCTTAAGCATGCATGCGCAGCGATTAAAGTTACCAATCACTATTACCGATATTCAGCTAGGCCTATTGGATAAAGCTGCAATGCAGAAAAGTAAACTGTGGTTGCCGCCATTGCCAAAAGTGGCTAAACAAATTGTCAGCGCGATGCAAAAAGGCAAGCGCAAAGTCTATGTCACTAAACGCTGGCGCTTAGTGGCTTGGTTAACCTTACTTTTACCTGAGTTTATTTATAATACTCGCCATTGGAAGGTTAAAAAGAAAAAGTAGCTTATTCCGTTATTAGCTCACATAAAAAAACAGGAGCCTAGCTCCTGTTTTTTTTGCTCTAAATATTTTTCAAATATTAGAAGGTGTAACCAATGCTGACCATGTATACCCATGGGTCAATATCAGTTTCAACTGAAATAGCATCTTCACCTAAATTGAATTTAACATCCGTTGAGATATCAGCGTACCAAACCGATGCATTTACTAACCAGTTATCATTAAATTGATAATCAAGCCCAACTTGTGCCGCTAAGCCCCAAGAGTTACTCATGCTTAAATCAGTTAATGCGCCGTCTAAGTCATTGGTAAACTCGTTATCAAAAAAGTTAGTAAAGTTAACACCAACACCAATGTAAGGACGTAATTTAGATTGGCCATTACCAAAGTAATACTGCGCCACTAAGGTTGGTGGTAAATGCTTAGTTTCAGCAATTTTACCTAACTCACCAAGAGAAACATCATGACTAAAAGGAGTTGCTGCCAATAATTCTAAACCCCAATTATCAGTTAGCATGTAACCAAAGTTTAAGCCGACTTGGGTATTATCATCGACTGTAAACTCTGCAACATTAGCAACAACTGGACTAGACTCATTTGGCACAACCGCTACCGCACCAACACGAAAGATAAAATCACCAGCTTGATGAGCAACCGCAGCTGAAGAAACACCTGCAGATAATAAACTGGCAGCAACTAGACTAAGGGCTATTTTTTTATTCATTATGACAACTCCATGTGTACAACATAATTAGCGCTTTCGATAAACACCTTTAACAATTGCCGCTACACTGCCAGATAAAACCTTTAACAATCTTGATCCAGATCAACAAAGCTATTTACATCAAACTAGGTATAACGCTTTATTGACTTAGATCACATTTAGCTTGAACTTTGTCTACTAAGAAGCTTTTAAAATGCCAGTTTAACTGATGAAAACGTTGATTTTTTAACCAGGCACTTTCATGAGCAAAGCATGAGCCTGATATTAACTAAGCAATAACTATTTACCTTTCTGTAACATTTAATAGCGGTATTGCTTGTTAAGCAATCCTATAAAAATTCTGCCTATTAAAGCCTGTCTATAAAAAGACTCATAAAATAAACGCCGCTGCCAATGATTAAAAGATAAACCCCTCAATTGTTGTTACAAAGGTGCTACCCTTGAACAAAATACCTTTACCTTTGTTTATAGGCTGTAATTATCTTTCAATGACACAAATATGGATAACATCACTGTTTAGCCTCACGCTGTTTATTGCAGCTGATTTAGCTGCATCACAGCCCAAGGACATCGCTAATGCTATCTTTGATAATGAGCCCATCTCTGATGATAAGCCTACCTCTGAAAAGACCATCACCGACAAAAAATCACCTTTGAATGAAACCCAGTCAGATGATGAAGTCGAGCCATCAGCTTGTTATAGCCGTTCACAAACTGATGAGAAAATTGATAAGGCTTTTGATTATCTCAACACCAAATTCTGCCAACCGGCCATTTGGTTTGACAGCTTCTTTGTCGATGATCGCATTGAAGATGATGCCAGAGCTGGCACGATTGTCCGTTGGTATAATGATTTTTCCTATTATGAAAAAGAAGGTTTTAAATATCATGCTAACGTCAATGCGCGGGTTAATTTACCTGGAGTCACTAAAAAGCTAAAACTCATTTTTGATTCAACTGGAGAAGATGATCCATTTTCATTTATACGCAGCCCTGACGATAACAACGACAGGGAATTTAGCTTACGCTATGACTGGCTAGCTCGAAATAGAAGTAGTTTTAATATAAAGCTCAGTTTTAAGCCTAAAATCGAAGCTCGTTATCGCTATACCTATCCTATTTCAGAAAATACCATCAGCCGCATCACCCAAAAGCTGTATCAAGAGAAAAATCTCACTGGTGAGTCTACTGAATTCGATATTGAACACTCTTTTAGCGATGATTTTTTATTGCGCTGGAGTGCTGCGTTCCAATATGAAACTAACGATAATGGTTGGGAGCTAGGCTCAGGTCTGCAGTTATATCAATATATCAGTGATAAACAAGCCATTAGTTATCAAGCCCACATACACGGCGTCGACCAGCCCTATAAATATATTGATAGTGCAAAAATTGGCTTAACTTACCGACAAAACTTTGTCCGAGATTGGTTGTTTTTTGCCATCACGCCTGAATATACTTGGACTAAAGAAGATGATGAAGTGCGCATCAATCAAGTGGTGCTAACCTTTACCATAGAGTTTTTATTTCAAAATATTTAACTCTATGCCGATTAGCTAAACCACCGCCAAGAGGACAAGATGATGAATGAAAAATTTATAAAATTTGATGTGTTTGGTAAGTCCTTGTCAATTAAGCGCCAAGATAGACAAAGTGATCAGCCCCAATGGCTACTGTTTCGTGATTCAGGCACCGGGCTTAGATCGCGCATCCATGAGGTCATCATTCCACCTGAGCTTAAAGAAACAGAGTTTGCAGGTTATCTTGATGATATTTTCCATGAAAATGCCACTGCAAAACATTCACAAGTGTTAAAGCTGACATAAAAAAATGACATAAAAATGACATAAAAGGTGCAGCTAAAGGCTATAACTTAAACTCAAGAGCTAATTGACTAGTGATAAATGACAAGGGGTTACGGGGAGGTTAGAGCTCAAGTGAAAGCTTAGGATATTGCTTAAACCAAGGTTTACTGGCAACACGCTCCATAAACACATGTTTATCGGCATTGGGGTTATAGCTCACCGATAGGCTAAATAGGTTTTCATAACCAAATAATGCCTTTAGCACTAACTTGCCATCATTATCCAGTTTTACCGCTACCGCTGTTTGTTGCTCAGGCCAATAACACATCGCATCAAGGGTTGATGTATAGGCTGGGTGATGATTCCTTTTATGCATTCTGGCTTGGTTTTTCACCGACCAAGGCTGTTTTATCCGCTCAGATAATGCTTTTTCGATTAACTTATCACGATAGGCACAGGTTTGTTTGCTGCAATAATAAATCACATCAATATCAGTTAACGCACTGGGCGCTATTTGATGCTGTTTATCCCACACTAAATTACGCACAAACCCTGCAGCAATGTACCAATCTGTAATATTAAGCTCAGTAAAAAGCGCTGCAACTTGCTGCAAGGCACTAATGCGCATCTTGTCTGCTACAATCCAATTTTTTAACTGAGCTTCATAGTCCATATTTTACTCGAGCTTATCTAAAAAATGCTGGGTTAACTGGCATCATCTTGCTGCTCAGGCGCAGCTGCAGCAAAGGCTGGGTGAGCCTGACATGTGTGCCAAATCCGCACAATATTAGGATATGCAAATAAATCTACGTTGAAGCGATAGGCATTGTAAACCTGAGGGATAAGACAAATATCTGCCAAGCTTGGACTGTCGCCAAAACTAAATTTACCAGAGTGAACAGCTAATTGCTTTTCTAGCGCCGCAAAACCTAAATGGATCCAATGATGATACCAGTTCATTTTGTCTTCTTCAGATACGCCCATGTCTTTAACGAGATACTGTAATACCCGTAAGTTGTCCAGTGGGTGAACTTCACAAGCGATCAATTGCGCCATGGCACGCACTACGGCTCTATTTTTAGCCCCTTGTGGCAATAAACTATATTGCGGATATTGCTCTTCTAAATACTCAATAATTGCCAATGACTGGGTTAAATTAAACTCTCCATGGTCATCTTCATCAACCAATGCCGGAACCAAATGCTGTGGGTTCAATTGGGCAAACATATCACTATGCTGCTCACCGCCATTTTTGACTAAATGCACTGAAATTTGCTCTGCATCCAGCTGCTTAAGATTAAGCGCGATACGCACCCGATATGCCGCACTGGAGCGCCAATAACCATATAATTTCATTGTATATCCTTATCAAATTAACTGAGTTAGCATTGATGATATAAAAAAAGCAATAACGTTTGACGCTATTGCTTTTTATCACAGCAAATACTTATTTAAGCTTTGTATTCAACCACTTTTTGATCGATAGAACCAAAGATTGAGTTATCTTGATCATCAAACATTTCAATTCTTACTGTATCGCCAAAACGCATAAATGGCGTTGAAGCTTTACCGTCTGCAATGATTTCTAGCATGCGTTTTTCAGCTAAACAGCTAGAACCGGCACTGCGATCATAATTTGAAATAGTACCAGAACCAATCACAGCTCCCGCTGCCAATGGACGGGTCTTAGCAACATGAGCGACCAATTGACTAAAGTTAAACGTCATATCTACGCCCGCATTAGGACGACCAAATAAATCACCATTTAAATGAGTTACCAATGGTAAGTGCACTTTGCTATCTTGCCATCTGTCACCTAATTCATCAGGGGTAATCGCCACTGGCGAAAACGCACTTGAAGGCTTTGATTGGAAAAAGCCAAACCCTTTCGCTAACTCCCCAGGTATAAGATTACGTAACGATACGTCATTCACTAGCATCAATAATTTGATGTGCTGGGCAGCGTTATCTGCATCTACGCCCATTTTAACGTCGTCAGTGACCACTGCGATTTCTGACTCGAAATCAATACCGTACTCTTCACTGGCCATTTCAATATCGGCTTTTGGCGTGATAAAGCAATCTGAGCCACCTTGATATACTAATGGATCAGTCCAAAACGTTGCTGGCATTTCTGCGCCGCGCGCTTTACGAACCAATTCAACGTGGTTGACGTATGCACTGCCATCAGCCCATTGATATGCACGAGGCAATGGCGATAAACATTTAGCTTCATCAAAATCAACGGCGTTGTCCATCATACCGGCATTTAATGCTTCATATAATTCTTGTAATTGCGGGTTTAATAAATCCCAAGCATCTAATAATTGCTGCATAGTATGCGCAATAGCAGGTACGGCAACGGCTTTGGTTAAATCTTTACTGACCAACATCAGTTGGCCATCACGGCGACCGTTGTTATAACTTGCAAGTTTCATTTTGACTCCTAGATGGGTACAAATAATGTTGCTACTACTCAAGACAATGTGATTACAAGACGTGCTAACTGGCTTGGCAATTCGATTAAATCAAATATGCTACCTGTAAAGCGCCTATGCTGAGTAATAACAACTAAAATAGCGTTGTTAACGATACAAATACCCTAAGCTTAACCGAATTAATATAGCGTGAGATAAATCACACTTTGTTTGCTTGAGAGTTAAATTGTAAAGGTTTCAATACAGAATGAGATCCCAGTATCAGAATGCGGATCTCAGGCTGGTAAACCTCAAAATGCCAGTGGCTTACTGACATTTTGATGGCATGAAATCGTTACACTAAAAATAACCGCTACGATTAATTAACGTTTTTTAGATATTTTGTAGTCGCGCAGCTTGTTAGCAATAGCGGTGTGAGAAACCCCCAGCTTTTTAGCTAATTGACGGGTACTTGGATAAGCTGGATATAAGCGCCTTAATAAGCTTGCCTCATATTCTTTCATGGCTTGATCTAAGCTGCCTTCAAACTCTTCATCAAAGTAGCCAAAGCCTTCAGCATAAGAAGGTAACTTAAGTTGCTCAACGGTTAGTTCTGCCGAGCCATCCCACATCGATACAGCTCTAAAAATAGCGTTTTTAAGCTGACGCACATTACCTGGCCAGGCATAGGTGAACAAGTAGTCCCGACATGATGCTGAAATACGTCGTAATGGACTCGATAACTGCTGGCTATAATGCTCTAAAAACATTTCAGTGAGCGGAATAACATCCACTTTACGTTCACGGAGCGACGGCATGTGATAACTAAGTACATGAATGCGATAGTAAAGATCTTCTCTGAATTCACCTGATTGGCACAGTTCTGCCAAGTTCTTTTGGGTAGAACAAATTATACGTACATCAGCGCGCACTTCTTCATCGCCGCCAATGCGTCTAAAAGTGCCATCTTGTAGTAAACGCAATAGTTTTACTTGAGCAGCTTTTGACATTTCGGCAATTTCATCTAAGAAAACAGTGCCACCTTTCGCCTCTTCAAACAAGCCACGTTTTACCACTTGGCCATTTGACACAAAGCCAAACAATTCTTCTTCTGCCACGCTATCTGGTAATGCAGCGCAGTTAATAGCAATAAAGGCGTGCTCTCGGCGCATACTGGCATCATGGCTCGCTTTGGCCATCAACTCTTTACCAGTACCCGTTTCACCAGTTATTAATAACGGTGCATCCAGTTGGGCCATACGTTTGGCTTGTTTAAGCACATCTTTCATTTTATCGCTAACGGCCAACACATTATCAAAGCCTGTGGTTTGATTTTGCAGCGCATTAAATTGCTTACCGACACGGGCTGGTGATTTTAGCGACACCACCGCGCCCGCTAAAATACTGGCATTGTTTTCATCAGGTAAATAGATAGGCAGCATTTCGGCTAAATATTCATTATTACCAATTTGCACCCGAGTGGCTTGCGCTAATACAGGGGCTTCAGTTAACCAGCGAGAAAAGTTAAATCCTTGCACCCAATGATTAAGCGATTCATCAATCACTTCATGCTCTTGCATATTAAGGGTTAATAATGCGGATTCATTAACAATACGAATACGGCCTTTAGCATTAATTGAAAAAACGGAGTCTGGCAGGGTTTGTAATAAGGTTTTGAGCGCGTAATGTTCTTGCTCGGAGGGCATAAACGATACGGTACGAACATCATGGACGCTTTCTACTTTGCGAATTAAAGGCATTAATTCACTTAAGGTTTCAAAGCCAATTTCGGCAAACTGTAGGTACAAAAAGCCTCTATTGCTGGCATCAATTGCAATTAAGTTAATGCCATAGTTTTCTAGCACTTCTAGAATATCTTTCGCAAGGCCGATACGATCTAAACAACTGACTTCCAAACGCATAAACAACTATTCCCTATTATATTGTTTTCTGGAATATCCGAGGACTCGATTCTGACCATGTCAGGGTGCCCTTCTTAATTTGTGAGCGATACGTTAAAAGGTTATCGGGCGCGTGGCAAGTGTTGTTTACAGCATAATTGTAACAGAGGACGTGCTAAAACAGGTTACGTTAACGTAACCTGCTGATATAATTAACTAAGATTTTAGTTAATTAACTGGTCGGTTTTCGCCGCCATAATGAAATCATTCTTATGAAGACCTTTAATGGAATGTGACCACCAAGTCACTGTCACTTTGCCCCATTCAGTTAAGATCCCCGGATGGTGAAAATCAGCTTCAGCAACATCAGCGAGTTTATTGGTGAATTCCATCGCCAGTTTGAAGTTTTTAAACTTAAAAACTCGCTCTAATTGATTAATACCATCACGGTTTTCAACGGTCCACTGGGGTACCATTTGACTAAATTCAACCAGCTCTTGCTCGGATACTTTTGGGGCATCTATTTGGCAAGCCTCACATTTTAGTTCGGATAAATCTGACATAACAGCTCCTGTATTATCACACTAGTTTAATCTAGTGTTTATATTATTAATGTATAAATGAATGACTAGTTTTAACGAGTCCCTAAACGGCTATTGGCTTGGGTTTTGGGGCAAATTTAGCCGCAAACAAACCTAGCTGCCGTGCTTTAGCGACTTCAGCCATAATATCCATTCGAGTGATTTCATCTAAAAAGTCGATATTGTCGATAACGTAATAAATCGGCTGCATAATATCTATTCGATATGGGGTTCTCAGCACATCCAGTAGCTCAAAAGGCTTACGCTCCGGTTTATCACTTAATGCGTATAAGGTTTCACCTGGCGAGCTTAATATACCGCCACCATAGATATTAAGTTGATCATCTTTGGCTTTCATTAAACCAAACTCGACCGTAAACCAATATAATCTCGCTAAAAACACCCGTTCTTCTTTAGATGCCGCCAAACCTAATTGGCCATAAATATGCGAAAAATGTGCAAATGACGGATTGGTTAATAACGGGCAATGACCAAATATTTCATGAAAAATATCAGGTTCTTGTAGGTAGTCGAACTCTTCTTTTGAGCGAATAAAGGTCGCCACAGGAAACTGCTTATTGGCCAACAATTCAAAAAATTTACCGAATGAAATAAGTGCCGGCACTCCTGAAGTTTGCCAGCCTGTAGATGCAAGTAACACCTTATCGATTTCTTTTAATTGCGGTACCCGATTCGTGGGCATAGCTAAAGCATCAAGGCCATGCATATATGCCTCGCAAGCTCTGCCTGGCATATTGTTCACTTGGCGCTGATATAACTGATGCCAAATGTCATGTTCTTCATCGGTATATTGGATGTAACCCTGACTATCAGGGATCTTCGCGGTGTAATTTGTTACTTTGCTCATAAGTGCCACTTTACGTAAACTTCACTCCCTTCATAGTGTGCTAAGGATCACATTTTGTTAACTGCTTGGGGTTTTATTCTTCAGTGATTTGACAGTACAATTCGTAAACAAAACGCTACATTAGCAGTTTCTACTAAACTTAACTTAATAAAATTAGTCATATAAACTGCCACCTTTAAATTACAAAGTGGCCAACAACTCATCTCCCGATTCTGTCTTAAGTCAATGGATAAAACTTTTAAGCTTTAAACAGGTTAAAGCTTGATACCTTTTTTAGTGAGCTTGATAACTTAAGTAGAATAAAATCCAAGCAATTAACTCGCTTTACTTTGGCGCTATAGTTAAACTTTTAAGTAGACTGTCATTTTTGCATTCAAATTTATGTCATCCACAGTTAAGGACATTTCATGGCAATTTTAGTCACTGGCGGAGCCGGATATATAGGAAGCCACACTGTAGTTGAACTGTTAAATGCTAATCAACAGGTTATCATTGTCGATAATTTATCCAACGCCAATGTCATCGCCTTATCTCGCATTGAACAAATTACCGGTAAAAGCTGCATTTTTTATCAAGGCAGTGTGCTAAATAAAGCGCTATTACATAAAATATTTACTGATCATGTCATTGAATCAGTAATTCATTTTGCTGGTTTAAAAGCGGAGGCTGATTCAGTGTGTAAGCCATTGCAGTATTATGAAACTAATGTCACCGGCACAATAATTTTGTGCCAAGTCATGGCGGAACATCAGGTGAAAAAGTTAGTTTTTAGCTTTTCAGCTACGGTATACGGCATCCCTGATGGCTTGCCTATTAAAGAAACCGATTCAACCGGAGCCACGAACCCTTATGGCCAGTCAAAGCTGATGGTGGAACAACTACTGGCTGACTTACATACTGCTGATAATCAATGGGATATCACTATTTTACGCTACTTCAACCCAGTTGGTGCTCACCCAAGCGGACTGATCGGTGAAGATCCTAGCGATATTCCGAATAATCTTATGCCTTATATATGCCAAGTGGCTGTGGGCAAGCTAAAAGAATTACAGGTGTTTGGTAATGATTATCTTACCCCTGACGGCACAGGTGTACGAGATTACATCCATGTGGTTGATTTAGCCCAAGGCCACCTAAAAGCATTAGCTAAGCTCAACAGTAATTCAGGCATTGCCACCTACAATTTAGGCACAGGCCGTGGGTACAGCGTTATCGAAATTATTAATACCTTTGAGCAAATAACCGGTAAAGCGATACCCTATTGCTTTAGTGCTCGTAGAGAGGGCGATCTTGCGGCATACTTTGCTGACGTGTCTCAGGCGAAAACGGCATTAGATTGGCACGCTGAGCTGTCCCTTGAAACCATGGTTGAATCTAGCTGGCATTGGCAATCTAAAAATCCTGACGGCTACCGAAGTTAAGGGGTTAGTTGACATAGTTTTTTGAGCCTATTTATTTAAGCCCTGTAGATATTTACTGGCTAACTTTAGTCTCATTAATGTTAGCCTTGTTATTGTTAGCCAAAAATAGTGGAAGAAGTATGAGTCAGTCAGTCAATCACAGCCGCAGAAACCTATTTCGCAGACGTAAAATTGATGCCCAAAGACCGCCTTGGGTTAAGTCTGATATTGAGTTCACTGACGAATGTACTCGCTGTAATGCCTGCATCGATGCCTGCGAAACTAAGGTAATCATTAAAGGTGATGGTGGTTTTCCTGAAATATCATTCACAAACGACGAGTGCACATTCTGTCAGCAATGCGCCACAGTATGCAAAGAGCCCATTTTTGATCTTTCTCAACTCACGCCTTGGAACATAAAAGCCAGCGTCAATGACAGCTGTTTAACCTATCAAGGCGTATGGTGTCAAAGCTGTAAAGATGCCTGCGATCCCGCAGCAATAAGCTTTAAGATGGCCATTGGCCAAGTACCCAAACCTATGATTGATCTTGAGGCTTGTACAGGCTGCGGCGCTTGTGTTGCCCCCTGCCCATCAGCTTCTATCAGTGTCATTGAGCTTAACGTTACGAGTTAATGCCGTTTTAGCTAAGCTGTATCAATAAACTGTGTCAATAAGTCTTGGTAGTCAAAAAAGTCTTAATAGTCAAAATTTAATTGTTTTTTTTGCGATTAATTGTCGCTATATTAAATGTTAAATACTAACAACAAAATAAATTTAACCGCATAATTATCCTGGTCATTGCGGTCAAAAATGCATAAAGAGAGCGAATATGTTTAGTAAAAAAAGTCCCACAAGTAACCTGAGTTTTATTGCCAATGATTGTGAATTAAGCGGTAATATCAAAGTTAACGGCGACGTACTTATTGCAGGGAAAGTTGATGGCGAAATTCGCGCTTCTGGTAACATAACGGTTGAAGCTACTGGGGTTGTCACCGGTGGTGTTGTTTGTGTGGAAGCGACGGTTTCTGGCTTAATGACAGGTAATATTAATTGCGAAAAACTCACCATTACCAATACCGGAACTTTTGATGGTGAAGTATATAGTAAGCGTATGGAAATTTTAGATAACGGCCAGTTCCTTGGTTATCGAAAAGCTTACGATAAACAAAGCAAAGCATTAGAAAATAATGAAAAATTGGTTTCCACTGTTGAAACTGAAAAAGAAAAGCCTCAACTCACTGCAGCTGTATCGGCATAGTCAATTTCAGCGTTTGGCTTATCCTTCATGAATATCTAAAACGAATGCCAAACATCGACGTTTGGCATTCGTTCAATAAGTTATTATTTAATAATTAAACACATCTCTTTTTGTAAGCACTTTTAATTAGCGCTTTGGCTATAAGTTAGCAATATCTACAAATAATCGCTTTAGGGCTTAATAGATTGCTGCTGCCATTGCCGCAGTAAGCTGACAAACTCCGCTGGCGCTCTATCTAGGCTATCAATAGATAAATACAGGTGAAACCCGAGTTGAGCATCTAAGGTTTGGCAGCGATGGCCAAACATGGCTAATACGCCACGATAACGCTCACCATTAACCACTAATGGGGTAAATTCAGCGCCGACATAGGTTTCAAGGCTTTGTAAGTCTTCATCTTGAGTCGCTGCTGTCATGAGTAACGGCCGCTGCTCAGTCAATAACCCGGTGGCTAACCTTGGGGAGATACAATCTAAAATCGGATTGATGTGTTTGAGTTTAATGCCAATATACGGCAGTTCAATTAACTCAAGATTTTGGGTCACCCGTGACACGTCAATACGCTGCACATTATCCCAAGCTACGTGCACTGTGCCGCGGCCATGATAATAATCAAATCCTGCTGCAGATAATTTAAAACTGGCTTTCGGCTGATTTATTTTGGCAACACCTAGTACCAGCCCTACACTGCCAACGGCAAAAAACACCATACCGACACCAAATAGGCTTTTGTTGTTGATAAATAATATAAAGCTGATAAATACCGCAATGCCACCAGCAATGGTTAAACTAATGCCGTTGCGCTTATTATGCGGCGCGATAAACAATGGCTCTGAGCGCTCATGTTGGCTGGGATCAGACATCAGTTAATAATCCTTTTATGGTTAGCCATAACATGCCCACATACTCGTGAATTGCACGCTGGGATATATACAGATTTTCAGCACTAAAGCGCCACCAATAACCCGGTGAGCTGATAAAATTAGTCGGTGCGGCGATGGGATTTAAATCAAGTGTGGTAAAAATCTTCATTGAGCGCGGCATATGGGTCGCAGAGGTAACCAATATAAAAGGCTTATTGGCAATTAACTCAGCCATAGATTTTGCTTCTTCAATGGTATCTAGCGCATCAGCAAACGTCACTATTTGGCTTGCTTGCACGCCCAGCTCAATCGCCGCTTGCTGCATAATTTCAGCATGGGGGGTTGGCGTTAAGCCGCCACTCCAACCACTGACCACCAACTGGCAACGATTATCTGCAAGTTTTAGCTGCCTTACGCCTTCTGATAATCTTGCTAATGCTGTCGATGATAACTGCTGCACCGCAGCTCGATTAGCATTTTCAGTGTGACCTGAACCCAGCACCATCACATAACAGGCTTGCTGCGCATTAGCGACAGTACCCGATTGATAAACAAGGGTTAAAGGGGAGTTATTCACTGGGTATTGAGACTCTAAACTGGCTGCTAACCCTGCACTAAATTGCGAATTACTCAGTAGCAATAAAATAGCGAAAGCCGCGATTAAAGCGCTTTGCCCTAAGGTTTTCAATCGCTGGGATTGGCTGCGGAACACAAATATCGCCAATAACAGCAGTAATAATGTCAGCGGAATAGGCATAACCAATTGAGATAAGATTTTTTTAAGCCAAAACATCGAGATACCCAGTTTTTAATGAAACGATATTTTAACTTGTCACAGCCAAGATTACTATTTGAAGTGTTAGCAAACTGCAATTAAGCCTGCGTGTTAGCTTAAGGGAATGTCGCCTTACATTAAAGTTTGAAACGTTTATCGACTTAAAACTGCATTAACTTGTAATCAGTAAGGCCGCAAAACACAATAAAGATTGAAATTTTTGCTTTACCGCATGACGCCACAGCGAACAATAAAGACAATAAAGACAATAAAGACAATAAAGACCGAAACTCACTTTTGGACATTTGTGAGCTATAGAGCTTACTAAATTAGAAAAATACGGATAACAAAACGTACCTCGTTAAGCCCATTCATAAATACATTTCAGTATTGACACTTTCCCCAATATTTCCACTCCTGAAAACTCCTTCTTGACATGGGTAGAACGTTCCCTCTACCATGAAAAGTAAAACAAACGTTCTACCTTGATAGGTTTCATTATGTTAAAAGACCAGATCGCTGCAAGTTTAGAGCAAGCGTTTAGCAATTATGGGTTTGCAGAGCCGAGTGTAACTCAACTAAAAGTCGCCTGTGGTGTAAGCCTAAGAACCTTGTACAAACACTACCCATCTAAGGAAGAGATGATTGTCGGAGCTTTGCAACATCGCCACCAACGTTACCTAAAATTTTTGTCAGAGCACTCTCCAGAAGCAGGGTTAGGTTCTATACAACATATATTCACCATGCTTGGGATTTGGATGGCTGAGAACGCGCCAAATGGTTGTATGTCTCTTAATGCTCTTGCAGCATTCCCTGAGAATGAGCTTATCTCTAGCGCGGTCACAAATCATAAAAAGGAGGTTATGCTTTTCTTAGGTGGACAAAGTTTACGCGAAGACTTAGCTCTTCCCTTGTATCTACTTCATGAAGGAGTATCTAGCGCGTGGCCGATTATAGGAAATGACGCGATTCAATCAGCACAACACACAATCTTGGCATTACTATCAGAGAACAAAGTATGACTAAAATACCGAAAACAATGAGATCTGTATTACTTAATGGTCACGGTGGTTCTAATATGCTGGAATATCGTGACGATATTCCAGTTCCAACACCGAAAGACTTTGAAGTATTAATTCGTGTATCAGCGGCAGGAGTCAATAACACGGATATCAATACTCGTATTGGCTGGTACTCAAAAGGTGACCAAAACAGTGAAGATGCTAGCTGGAGTGGTAACGCACTGAGCTTTCCTAGAATCCAAGGAGCAGATGTTTGCGGTCAAATTGTTGCAGTTGGCCGCTCCGTTGATTTAGGTCGCATCGGAGAACGTGTTCTAGTTGAACCATGTATTGTCGATGTAAACGGTGAGAATAAGAATTCTCCGTGGTATTTTGGCTCTGAATGTGATGGTGGTTTTGCTGAGTATGCTGTCGTTTCTTCAAAGCACGCCTATAAAATAAATTCAGACTTAAATGATATAGAACTCGCATCATTTCCGTGTTCTTATTCTACCGCGGAAAACATGTTGACCCGTTCCAAAGTCAAAGAAGGCGATCATGTATTGATCTCAGGCGCATCTGGAGGGGTAGGCTCAGCAGCAATTCAGCTTGCTAAAGCTCGTGGCGCGATAGTAATTGCGATCACCAGCTCGAATAAGCGCGAATTAGTTAGAGAGCTTGGCGCTGATATGGTGGTCAACAGAGACGAAGACCTCACTGACACATTAGGAAAAAATAGTGTAGACGTGGTTATCGACCTAGTCGCTGGCAACCAATGGTATCAGTTTTTAGAGGTTCTGCGCCCCAAAGGTCGCTACGCTGTATCTGGCGCAATAGGTGGGCCTTTGGTAGAGCTAGATGTACGCACACTGTACCTTAAGGATTTAAGCTTCTATGGTTGTACGGTACTCGAGCCGAGTGTTTTTACTAACCTAGTCCATCACATAGAACAAGGTAATATCAAGCCATTAATAGCTAAGACCTTCCCGCTAGAGGAAATTGTTCAAGCACA
>NZ_JBFRKH010000003.1:0-331 GCF_041469265.1 Shewanella sp. 10N.286.51.B2 | reverse complement strand
GCAGAGAAGCATAGGGCTTATGGTTTTAGGAAGATATTTAAACGACTACGACTCCTAGGGCATCAATGGAATCATAAACGTGTGTATCGCGTTTATTGTGGTTTGAAGCTTAACTTACGACGAAAAGGCAAAAAACGCTTACCGTCACGTGAACCAGAGCCACTAGCCGTTCCAGTAAAGGCAAATGATTGCTGGTCAATGGATTTTATGAGTGACAACTTGTTTTCAGGAAAGTCGTTCAGAACTTTTAATGTGATTGATGACTATCATCGTGAAGCTTTAGCGATAGAAGTGGACTCAAGCTTACCTGCTCAACGGGTAATACGTGTAC